>NZ_PQHY01000006.1:0-176030 GCF_003385175.1 Amycolatopsis ruanii | reverse complement strand
TCTCCTCATTCAGCGCGGTTTCCAACACGTTCTTGGTGAACAGCTTCAACAGCCCGTTCGGGCCGGTCAGCTCCAGCCCCCGCTGCCGGGCCTCGGCCACCATCGCCACCGCAGCGGCCTGCTCCGGTGACAACCGCTTCTCACTCTTACGTGGAGTCACAGCCCCAGATGTCATCACTCACAGTGCCCATCCCGCCGGACCTCAGCCCGGCGTGTCGGGCCAGAAACACCGATCTTGAAACAGTCCCTTTGGTCGCCGAGCAGGCGTGTCAAGGTACTCTTTCCCGCCTTGACACGCCTGCTCGGCGACTGAAACACAATCAGGCATCGGGGGCGGGGGTGGTCGGAAGGTGACCTTTTGGCGCCGTAGGCGCCATCCGCCCGTAGGGCGGGCTCTTCGCCTGCCCAACGTCACCTCTAAAGATCAAAAGATGTCCTCGCCGGACGGGCAGGCTCCGGGATGACCAAGGGGTGCCTCGTCTCGCCTTGGCGAGGTGGTCGCTGTGTGGTCATCCCGTCGCCTTCCGGTTTGTGCATATCACTTTGAGCCAGGCCCGCAAGGTTGGCATGGTCGGCCGCCGGAGAGAGCCCGGGTTGCGGCCCTGGCTCAAAGTGATCGTCACGTGTCAGGCGACGGGATGACCACCCAGCTACCTTGGGTTCGAAGATCCGCGCTGCGCGCCCTCCGGTGCGTTTCGGTTTCGTTGCTCCGGGGCAATCTGGGCCGTGAGCATCGAGCTGCCTGAACCCCGTTCCCTCTGGGTGGAGACCGCTCCGGCGCCGGACCGGGGTGGGCGTGATCTGCCCGCCGAGGCGGACGTCGTCGTGATCGGGGCCGGCATCGCGGGTCTCACCACCGCCTACGGGCTCGCCCGCGCCGGACGGCAAGTCGTCGTCCTCGAGGCCGCCGAGGTGGCCTCCGGCGTCTCCGGCCACACCACCGCCAAGCTCTCCGCCCAGCACGCCCTCAAGTACGCCACCCTCACCTCCCGCAAGGGCAGGCAAGCCGCCACGCGGTACGGGCGCGCCCAGCTGGAGGCGATCGAGTGGGTGGCCCGCACGTCGTCCGAGCTGGGCATCGACTGCGGCTTCGTCCGGCGGGACAGCTTCGTCTATTCCACCGACACCGCCCAGCTCGGCAAGCTCCAGCAGGAGGCCGAGGCCGCCGCCGAGGCCGGGTTGCCCGCGGACTTCGTCGAGCACGTCGATTTGCCGATCACCACCGTCGGCGCGGTCCGGTTCGTCGACCAGGCCCAGTTCCACCCCCGCCGCTGGCTGCTGGGCCTCGCCGACGCGATCGAGCAGCTCGGCGGCCGCATCGTCGAGCGGGTCCGCGCCCGCAAGCTGGACGAGCGGCCCACACCCACCGTGCACACCGACCGCGGCCAGGTGAAAGCCCGCGACGTCGTCGTGGCCACCCACTACCCGATCTTCGACCGCGGCCTCTACTGGGCCCGCCTGGACATCACCCGCGACCTCGTCGTCGCCGGGGACGTGCCGGAGCCGGACGGGGTGTACCTCGACGCGGTCACCCACCGCTCCATCCGCGGCCACACCGAAGTCGACCGCCACTACGTCATCGTCGGCGGCGAGCACTACCGCACGGGTGAACCGGTCGACGTCGAGGCCCGCTACCGCCGCCTCGCCGAGGCCGCCGCGACCTTCGGCGTCACCAAGGCCACCCACCGCTGGTCCGCCCACGACATGACCACCCTCGACAACGTCCCCTACATCGGCCGCTACCACCCGGCCACCCGCAACGTGTGGGTGGCGACCGGCTTCGGCCAGTGGGGCATGACCGGCGGCACCTCCGCCGGGCTCGTCCTGACCCAGCTGATCACCGGTGGCGACCACCCCGCCGCGAGCCTCTACGACCCGAACCGCTTCGACCTGAAGTCCTCGGTCACCCTGGCCGAGGACGGCGTCAAGGTCGGCAAGCAGTACGTCACCGGATACTCCCGAGCCCTCACCGCCACCCCCGACGACCTCGCCCCGGGCACCGCCAAGGTGTCCCGCCGCGGCGCCGACGTCGTCGCCTCCTACCGCGGCGAGGACGGGCAGCTGCGGGAGGTCAGCGCCCGCTGCACCCACCTGGGCTGCGTGGTCGCGTTCAACAACGCCGAGAAGACCTGGGACTGCGCATGTCACGGATCGCGATTCGCCACGGACGGCTCGGTGATCCAGGGCCCGGCGACCCGGCCACTGCCGCCGGCCTGACCATCGGCGTCGAGGAGGAGTTCCTGCTGCTCGACCCCGCCACCGGCGCGACCCTGCCACGCGCGGCCGCGATCCTGGCCGCCGACCCGCCCCTGCCGCCCGGCGCGAAACTGCACCGCGAGCTGCGCGCCACCCAGGTGGAGACCGCGACCGGCGTGTGCACCGAGGCCGGCCGCCTGCGCGAACAGCTCGTGATGAACCGCACGGCCCTCACCGACGCGGCCCGCGTGCACGGCGCCGTCGTCGCCTCCTGCGGCACCCCGGTCCTGTCCGGACCGTCCACATCGGAGAACCAGGACGGCCGCTTCGGTGACATCGACCGGATCTACCGCGGCATGGTCGCCGACTACGAGGCGTGCGGCTGCCACGTCCACGTCGGCGTGCCCGGCCCGGAGGCAGCCGTCGCGGTCATGAACCACCTGCGCCCGTGGCTGCCCACGCTGCTCGCGCTGTCGGTGAACTCGCCGTTCGACCGCGGCCGCGACACCGGCTACGGCAGCTGGCGGATGGTGCAGCAGTCCCGCTTCCCCGGCGCGGGAATCCCGCCGCGCTTCCGCGACCACGCGGCCTACCGCGCCGAGGTGCGGCGGTTGGTGGACTGCGGTGCGCTGGTCGACGAGTCGATGTCGTTCTGGCTCGTCCGCCCGTCCTCGTCGTTCCCGACGCTGGAGTTCCGCGTCGCCGATGCCGCGTCCACAGTGGACGAGGCGGTTCTGCAGGCCGTGCTGTCCCGCGCCCTGGTGCGCCGCGCCCTCGCCGAGGACACCGCGCCGCCGGAAATGTCCGAACAGGTCGCCGCGGCCGCGTTGTGGGCCGCGGCCCGGGACGGGATCGACGGCGAGGGAGTCCACCCGCTGCGCGCCACCCGGATGCCGGCCTGGCAGCTCGTCACCGAACTGGTCGACCACGTCGCACCCGCGCTCGACGAAACCGGTGACCGGGAGCTGGTGGCGATCACCCTGGAACGCCTGCGCCGCGAGGGCAGCGGCGCGCGACGGCAGCGCAAGGCCGCCGCGGCCGGCCTGCCCGCGCTGCTCGCCACCCTCACCCACCAGGGTTGACCAGCACCGGGCCGGGGTAACCGTCCGTCGTGACGACTGCCATGACGCTTTCGGCTGCCCTCCCGGCAGCCAGGGGACCGCTCTCCGCGGCCGTGATCGAGGCCCTCGGCCGAGACGAGCGCGGGGACTTCCCGGAACTGCCCGAGACGGTGGCCGCCGACCCCTTCGGCGAGGACCTCCAGCTCGCCCTGCACGTCTGCTACGAACTGCACTACCAGGGGTTCACCGGGGTCGACCCGGACTGGGAGTGGGACCCCGACCTGCTGCGCCTGCGCGCCGCCATGGAGCGGGTGTTCCTGGCCGCCCTGCGCGCGCACACGCCCGGCGGCGACGACGTCGAGGAGGCGCTCGCGCCGCTGCTCGTCGAGCCGGTGAACGGCACCGGCCTGTCGCAGTTCCTCGCCGCCGAGGGCACCTGGGACCACCTCCGCGAGTACTTCGTGCTGCGCTCGATCTACCACCACAAGGAGGCCGATCCGCACGCGTGGGTGATCCCGCGGCTGCGCGGCAAGCCGAAGGCGGCATTGGTGGCCGTGGAGTTCGACGAGTACGGCGGCGGCCGCGCCGACCAGGTGCACGCCCAGCTCTACGCCGACCTGCTCGACGGCGCCGGGCTGAACTCCGACTACCTGCACTACCTGGAACACGCCCCGGCCTGCATGCTCGCGGTGGTCAACATGATGTCGCTGTTCGGCCTGCACCGCCGGTTCCGCGCCGCGCTGGCCGGGCACTTCGCCGCCGCCGAGATCACCACCGCGCCCAGTGCCCAGCGCATGGAGAAGGCGTTGCGGCGCCTGGACGCCGACGAACGGTGCCGGTACTTCTACACCGAGCACATCGAGGCCGACGCGGTGCACGAGCAGATCATGCGGCGTGACGTCCTCGGCGGCCTGCTGGCGACCGAGCCGGAACTGGCCGGCGACATCGTGTTCGGCATCCAGGCCACCGACCTGGTGGAGCAGCGCTTCGCCGACCACGTGCTGGGCGCCTGGCAGGAGGGCCGCAGCGCGTTGCGCGAGCCGTTGTAGACCTACCCGGTGCTCACCCGCCGCGCGCGGCGGGTGAGCACCAGCACCACGGTCAGGACGAGGAACCCGGCGGCTCCCGCCACTCCCGCCTCGAACGGTGGCCCGGGGATCGGCTCCACGACGGTCCCGCCGGCCGCCGTGCCGATCTCACAGCCCCGCGCGCTGATCGCGGCGCTGAAGTCCTGTCCCTCCAGGCAGCGCTTCGCCTCCAAAGCGGTCACCGCCGCCCAGGCCACCAGCCCGCCGCAGAGCGACATCGCGGTGAGCAGGACTGCGAGCGGCGGTTTCACGGCCGCATCCTACTGGGGGCGGGAAACCTCAGTTCCGCACGCGCTTGCGATGGCTCGTGTCGCAGAAGGGGTACCGCTTGCTGCGGCGGCACGCGCACAACGCCACCACGAACCGGTCCGAGCGCGCGACCGTCCCGTCGGGCATCTCCAGCTCCACCGGGCCCTCCACGAGCACGGGCCCGCCGTCGACGAGCGTCACCTTGCGGGGCTCAGCGTTCCGTCCGATCGGCACGGATCACCACCAGTTCCTCGTGTCGCTGCCCCGGCGCGATGAGCCCGGAGCGTTCCAGGAAGTCGACGCGGCCACGCAGCACCGGGCCGAACGGCTCGATCGCCCGCGCCACCACGGAGGTCTTCAACCCGTTGTCCCGCAGCATCTCCACCGTCTGGCGGGTACCGCACAGCGACGAATGGACCACCAGCATCGTCCCACCGGGGGTGAGCAGGTCGTAGGCCCGGTCGCACAGGCAGTCCAGGTGCTTGCGCCCGTCCACGCCGGCGTCCCAGGCCAGCGCCGCACCGTCGGGGTCCTCGCCCGACTCGCACGGCACGTACGGCGGGTTGGCCAGCACCACGTCGAACGGCGCGCCCTCGATGGTCCGCGAGAGGTCGCCGTGCCGCACCTCCACGGGGAGCCCGCGCACCCGCGCGTTGAACCGCGCGCTCAGCACCGCGGGCAGGTACCGGTCCACCGCGGTCACGCTCGCCGCTCCATTGCGGACCGCGGCGATCGCCAGCGCGCCGGTGCCCGTGCACACCTCGAGAACCCGCGCGCCGGCCGGCAGGCGCGCTTCCCGCATCGCGCGCATCAGCAGCCAGGTGTCCGCCTGTGGCCGGTACACCCCGGGAAGTCTGAGCAGTTTCACCTGTTGCAGGTACCACCAGGAGGAGAAGTCAAACGTTGTCCAGCAGGCGGACGACCGCGCGCTCCAGCACCTCCCGGTCCTCGTCGCCGCGGATGCCGGTGTGGCCGAGCCGGTGCACCGCCGAGGCGATGGTCCTGCCGCGCGCGTGCGCCTCCACGATCCGCGGGTCCACATAGGACTTCCGGCACACCGCGGGGGTGTTGCCCAGCTCCTCGGACACCTCGCGCATCACGGCGGCCTGCGTGCGTTTCAGCCCGCGCTGGGACTTCACCTCTTCGGCTGCCGCGAACGCGGTGGCGGCGAGCACGGTCGCGTTCCACGTCCGCAGGTCCTTCACGGTGAAGTCGTCCCCGACCATCTCCTTGAAGCGCTCGTTGATCTCGTCGGCGTGCACCTCGTGCCAGCCGTTGGGTGTGCGGTACACGAACAACCGGTCGCTTCCCGTCCGCGCGCGGCGCAACGCCTTCACCGCCGCGGCCAGTTCGGCGTCGCTCAGCGTGATGTTGCGTTCGATCCCGCCCTTGGCGGGGTAGCAGAAGGTCAGCTCGTCCCGCTTGACGGTGACGTGCTCGCGCAGCAGGGTCGCGGCCCCGTAGGTGCCGTTGTTCTCGGCGTACTCCTCGCTGCCGACCCGGAAGACGCCCCGGTCGATCATCCGCAGCACCGCCGCCAGCACGCGCTCGCAGCCCAGACCCGGCTTGACCAGGTCCTCGGCGACCCGCCGGCGCCACTGCGGCAGCCGCTTCGCCAGCTCGACGACGCGCTCGTGCTTCTCCTCGTCCCGCTCCTGGCGCCAGCGGTCGTGGTAGCGGTACTGGCGGCGGCCGGCGTCGTCGGTGCCCACCGCCTGGATGTGACCGTTCGGATACGGGCAGATCCACACGTCGCGCCACGCCGGCGGCACCGCGAGGCTCTTGATCCGCTGCAGGGTCTCCTCGTCGCGCAGCGGCTCCCCCTCGGGGGTGAAATAGCGAAAGCCTCGGCCACTGCGCCGCCGCCGGATGCCGGGCTCGGAGAGCTTGCTCTTGCGCAGCCGCATGGCCATCAGGTGATTTCGCCGCAGGCGCTGGTCACGGCGTCGAGGTCGGGGTAGGTGGAGTCGGGGATCGCGCCCAGGTGCCCGAGCGTGCTGTCGTCCGCGCCGTGGGCCGTGGCCTGGCGGATCAGCTCGGCCCGATCGCACGGGAAGTCCACATCGGACAGCAGTGCGCGGAGTCGTTCCGGGTCGGGCGTGGTCATGGCCGCCGGATACCCCACGTCCACTGCGGCAAACGGGTGCTCGGGCAGACCGGTCTGTCCGGCCGGTTCCGCACCCGGTCCGGCGGGGCTATCATCGGCGCGCCATGACCACCACGCTGCCCGCCGGTGCCCGTGAGCGGATCCTGACGACCGCTTACGAGCTGTTCTCGCGCCGCGGCATCCGCGCCGTCGGCGTGGACGAGGTGATCGCGCGGTCCCAGGTGGCCAAGGCGACCCTGTACCGGCACTTCCCGTCCAAGGACGACCTCGTGCTGGCCTTCCTCGACCGGCGCGAGCAGCTGTGGACCGTCGGCCTGATCGAACGGCAGGCCCGCGCCCGCGGCGAGACGCCGGAGGGCCGGCTGCTGGCGATCTTCGACGTGCTCGACGACTGGTTCCGCTCGCCCGAGGACTTCGACGCGTGCGCGTTCGTCAACGTCCTGCTCGAGATGGGTGCCGACCACCCGCTCGGCCGGGCCTGCATCCGGCACCTGGACACCATCCGGGACATCGTGGCCGGGCTGGCGCGTGAGGCCGGGCTGGCCGAGCCCGAGGACCTCGCCCGCTCCTGGCACCTGCTGATGAAGGGCGCGATCGTCTCCGCCGCGGAGGGTGACACCGATGCCGCCCTCCGGGCCCGCGACATGGCGCGCGACCTGCTGGCCCGGCACCGGAAATAAGCCCGCGACCGGCGTGGTTGCGACCGGTATGACAACCGATGGTCGTGGCCGGGTCCGGACCGAGCCGGGCACCAAGCGCGTACGGGCGGTCTTCGGCGGGCAGGTCGTCGCCGACACGTTGCGCCCGCTCATGGTGTGGGAGGTTCCGTACTACCCGGCCTACTACGTCCCGCGGGCGGACGTGCGCGGCGATTACCTGGTCGCCACCGGCGAGACGGCGCATTCGCCGAGCCGGGGCGACGCCGATGTGTTCACCGTGCGGGTGGGCGGCCGCGAGGCGGCCGGCGCGGCGCTGGAGTACCAGGACTCGCCGCTGGAGGCGCTGAAGGGGCACGTGCGGCTCGACTTCGCGGCGATGGACGCCTGGTTCGAGGAGGACGAGGAGATCTTCGTGCACCCGCGCGACCCGCGGACGCGCGTCGACATCCTCGCCAGCTCACGGCACGTGCGCATCGAGATCGACGGCGTGACCGTGGCCGAATCCCGCAGCCCGCGGCTGCTGTTCGAGACCGGCCTGCCGACCCGCTACTACCTGCCCAAGACCGACGTGCGGCTGGACCTGCTCGAACCCAGCGACACCATCACCCGCTGCCCGTACAAGGGCGAGGCGGAGTACTACTCGGTGCGCGTCGGGGACGCTTTGCACGAGGACGTGGTCTGGTACTACCGGACGCCGCTGCCGGAGAGCCAGAAGGTGCAGGGGCTGGTCGCGTTCTACGACGAAAAGGTCGACGTCTACCTGGACGGCGTGAAGCAGGAGCGCCCGAAGACCAAGTTCGCCTGACGGCCTACCCTGCGGAGCATGAGCGACCGCTTGTACTTCCGCCAGCTGCTGTCCGGCCGCGACTTCGCGGTGGGCGATCCGGTGGCCACCCAGATGGTCAACTTCGCCTACCTGATCGGCGACCGGGAGGCCCGGGAGGCGGTGGTCGTGGACCCCGCGTACGCCGTGGGGGACCTGCTGGACGTGCTGGCGGCCGACGACATGCGCCTCACCGGGGTGCTGGCCACGCACCACCACCCCGACCACGTCGGCGGCAGCATGATGGGGTTCACGCTGGCCGGGCTGCCCGAGCTGCTGGCGCGGGAGAGCGTGCCGGTGCACGTCAACCGCGACGAGACGGAGTGGGTCCAGCGGGTCACCGGCGTGTCGGCGACCGACCTGACCGGGCACGACCACGACGACGTCGTGGAGGTCGGCGCCATCCCGATCCGGCTGCTGCACACGCCCGGCCACACGCCCGGCAGCCAGTGCTTCCTGGTCGACGGCCGTCTCGTCGCGGGGGACACCCTGTTCCTGGAGGGCTGCGGCCGGACGGACTTCCCGGGCGGCGACGCCGAGGCGATGTACCACAGCCTGCGGTGGCTGGCGGAGCTGCCGGGCGACCCGGTGGTCTACCCCGGGCACCAGTACTCGGCCGCGCCGTCGGCGTCGTTGTCCTCGGTGAAGGAGAACAACTTCGTCTACCGCCCCCGCAACCTTGACGAGTGGCACACGCTGTTCGGCGGCTAGAGGTGCTCCCGCGCCACCCGCTCGGCGAGGCGTGCCAGCAGCGGCGCCGGCTCAGCCAGGCAGCGCCGCACGTCCGGCTCGATGTCGGTCAGTCCGTAGGCGGCGGTGAAGCCCGCCGACCGGAGGGCCTCCGGCGACAGCGTGTTGCGCCCGGCCAGCGCCACCACCGGGATGCCGCGCTCGGCGGCCGCCGCCGCGATGCCCGCCGGGCCCTTGCCGCGCAGCGTCTGCTCGTCCAGTGAGCCCTCGCCGGTGATCAGCAGGTCCGCGCCCGGCAGCTTCTCCGTCAGCCCGGTCAGCTCCAGCACCACGTCGATCCCCGGCCGGAACGACGCCCCGAGCAGCGCCAGCGCGTACCCGGTGCCGCCGGCCGCGCCCGCCCCCGGCACGTTCGCCACGTCGAGCCCCGACGCCCGCACGACCTCCGCCAGGTGCCGCAGCGCCGACTCCAGCAGCTCGATGTCCTCCGGCGACGCGCCCTTCTGCGGCCCGTACACCGCGGCCGCGCCGTGCTCACCCAGCAGCGGGTTGTCCACGTCGCTGGCCACCAGCAGCTCGACGTCCCGCAGCCGCGGGTCCAGCCCGTCCAGGTACACCCGTGCCAGACGCCGCAACGCGGCCCCGCCGGGCGGCAGCTCCGCGCCCGCGGAATCCAGCAGCCGCGCACCGAGCGCCTGCAGCAACCCGGCCCCGCCGTCGGTGCTCGCACTGCCGCCCAGCCCCAGCACCAGCCGGGACGCACCGGCGTCCAGCGCGGCCCGCATCAGCTCCCCGACCCCGAGCGTCGTCGCGGTCAGCGGCGCGAGCTCGTCCAGCAGAGCCAGCCCGGACACCGCCGCCAGCTCGATCACCGCCGTGCCGTCCCGGCGCGCGTAACCCGTCGAGACCGGCTCACCGACCGGCCCGCTCGCCCGCACGGGCACGAACTCGAAGCCCGCGGCCACCGCGGCGGCCACCGTCCCGTCGCCGCCGTCGGCGATCGGGCACTCCAGCACCTCGGCCCCGGGACGCCCGCGCCGCAGCCCGGCCGCGATCGCGGCGGCCACCGCTTCGGCGGGCAGGGAGCCCTTGAACTTGTCCGGAGCGACGACGACCCGCGTCACACCTGCGCCCCGTCGCCGTCCGGCGGGCCCTGCTTGACCCGCAGCAGCAGCAACGCGATCGCGGTCGCCAGCGCCAGGATCCCGAGCGGGGTCGCGACGGTGGTGCTCACGCCGACCACCCCGGGCACGATCAGCAACAGCAGCCCGGCGACGAAGAACAGCAGCACGACGAAAGCGCCCTTGCCCGGCCGCGGCAACGGCGGCGGCTCCGGCGGCACGTAGTGCTCGTCGTCCCCGGCCGGGTCGTCGCCCAGCACGGTGTCCTCCCACGGGGTGCCGCCACCGCGCCAGCCCGCGTCGGCGACCGGTTTCTCCGGCTCCGCGGGTTTCTCCGGCTCGGCCGCTTCGGGCCGCGCGGGCGTCCGCTCGGCCTCGTCGTCGATCAGGCCGACCCCCTCGGCCCGCAGGTCCGCGACGATCGCCGCGAAGGTGGCGTCGACGTCCTCGGGATCGGGTACGCGTGAGTTCATCGGGCCCCCACCTGCCCCGGGTCACGGACCGCTTCCACGAACTCGACACTACGCCGGAAGATGAGCGGCGCGTCGTGGTCCAGGGTCGCGACGTGGAAACTCTTCTCCAGCACCACTTCCGTCACGTCCCGGCTGCGCACGCCGGACAGCACGATGCGCGCGTTCTCGGGTTCCACGACGTGGTCAACGAGCGAGTGCAGCAGGAGGAGCGGCTGCGTCACCCGGGGCAGGTCGGCCCGCACGAGCTTCCACAGCCGGGCCAGGCTCGCCGCCGCCCGCACCGGAACCCGGTCGTAGGCCAGCTCGGTGACGCCCGGCTTGGCGATGTCGTTGGCGACGCCGCGCGACCACGGCACCACCCACGACAGCCCGGTCCGCAGCTTGGTGTCCCAGCTCAGCCGCGTGACGGACGGGTTGACCAGCACCAGCCCGGCGACCGCGTCCCCGTGCTGCTGGGCCAGCCGCAGCGCGAGCGTCCCGCCCATCGACTGACCGAACACGAACACCGACCGGCAGCGCTCCCGCAGGTCGAGGAACTCGCGCTCGACCGCGCCGTACCACTCGGGCCAGCCGGTCTTGTTCATCTCCTGCCACGTCGTGCCGTGGCCGGGCAGGCGCGGCAGCCGCACGGTGAACTCCCGCGCGGCCAGGTGCTCGGCCCAGCCCCGCAGGCTCTGCGGCGTGCCGGTGAAGCCGTGGCACAGCAGCACCCCGACCTCGGCCGAACCGGTGTGCGCGAACGGTTCCGCACCGGCGAGCACAGGCATGGCATCCGCCCCTCTCCTCCGAACGCGGCCCCATCGTCGCATGCCCCGGCCCGCTCCGGGACCGCCCGTCGCGCGCCGTCCCCCGGCTGTGACCTCCCGCCCACTGCGGGTGCGGCCGTTGTGCGGTTGGACGCCGTTTCCTACCCTGGACGCGGCAGGCTGTTCGGGCAGGTAGGAGGGCACGTCGCGTGCTGTACCGGTTGCTGAAGTACGTGCTGCTCGGGCCGGTGCTCCGGCTCCTGTGGCCCACGAAGGTGACCGGGGTGGAGAACGTCCCCGACACCGGGGGCGCCATCCTCGCGAGCAACCACCTCGCGGTCGCCGACTCGTTCTTCATGCCGCTGCGCGTCAAGCGCCGCGTCACCTTCCCGGCGAAGCAGGAGTACTTCACCGAGAAGGGCGTCAAGGGCACCCTCAAGAAGTGGTTCTTCACCGGCGCGGGCCAGATCCCGATCGACCGCTCCGGCGGCTCGGCCGCGCAGGCGGCGCTGGACACCGCGATCCGGCTGCTGCGTGAGGGCAACCTGCTCGGCATCTACCCGGAGGGCACCCGCTCGCCGGACGGCCGCCTCTACAAGGGCAAGACCGGTGTCGCCCGCGTCGCGCTGGAGGCCGGTGTCCCGGTCATCCCGGTCGCCATGATCGGCACCGACAAGGTCAACCCGATCGGTTCCAAGATGTGGATCCCGCGCCGGCTGGAGATCCGGTTCGGCAAGCCGCTGGACTTCTCGCGGTACGCGGGCCTGTCCGGGGACCGGTTCGTCGAGCGGTCCATCACCGACGAGATCATGTACGCGTTGATGGAGCTGTCCGGCCAGGAGTACGTCGACATCTACGCGGCCAGGGCCAAGGAACTGATGGCCGCCGAGGCCGCCGGGGTGCGCGCGGTGGTGCCGACGCAGAGTGGCGTGCCCGACGTCGACCGGGTACCGCAGACCAAGGCCGGCTAGGCGCCTGTCTAAGGTGCTCCGGTGCGGTTTTTCTACGACACCGAATTCATCGAGGACGGCGTGACGATCGACCTGGTGTCGATCGGTGTCGTGGATGAGCGGGGACGCGAGTTCTACGCCGTCTCCACCGACTTCGACCCCGCCAAGGCCGGCCCGTGGGTGCGCGAGAACGTCCTGCCGAAGCTGCCCTCGCCGGCGGACCAGGCGTGGCGCAGCCGGGCCCGGATCAGGGAAGACCTGCTGGAGTTCTTCGGGCGCCCGCCCGGCGGGATCGAGCTGTGGGCCTGGTACGCGGCTTACGATCACGTCGCGCTGGCCCAGCTGTGGGGCACGATGCCCGAGCTGCCGCGCCAGCTGCCCCGGTTCACGCGCGACCTGAGGCAGCGGTGGGAGGACGTGGGCAAGCCCAAGCTGCCCCTACCCCCGCAAAACGCGCACGACGCCCTGGCCGACGCCCGCTTCAACCTGGAGCGCTGGCGCATCATCGACGAGGTACGACGCCGCAAGGGCTACCCCGCCTAACAGCCACACCGCACCGCCACCCGGCAACGCAACCGGCCCCACCGCCCGAGCCACCCCTCTCCCGCAACCCGATCCCCAGCCAAATCGGTTGCCGAGCAGTCGGGTCAAGGCACGCTTTCCCGCCTTGACGCGACTTCTCGGCAACCGAACACTGAAAGATCGGGTTCGGGAGGGCACCAATCGGGGCGTAGCGAAGCGAAGCCGGCGATTGAGAAACCCGCGTAGCGCCCTACCGCCGCGCAGCCACAGCGGAAGCCAGCCGGTCCAGCAGCTCCCCAGTGCTCCGCCAATCCAGGCAAGCATCGGTGATCGACTGCCCGTACGCCAGCTCCCCGGCCCGACCCAGCACGAGATCCTGCCGCCCGGCTTCGAGGAAGCTCTCCAGCATGATCCCGGCGATCCCGCGCTCCCCGGCGGCGATCCGGTCCGCGATCTCCCCGGCCACCACGCCCTGCCGCACGTGGTCCTTGCCGCTGTTGCCGTGGCTCGCGTCGATGATCACCCGCTCCGGCAGCCCCGCCTTCGCCTGCCGCGCGAGGGTGTCGGCCACCGTCGCCGCGTCGTAGTTCGGCCCGGCGGAGCCGCCGCGCAGGATGACGTGGCAGTCCGGGTTGCCGGCCGTGGTGAACAGCGCCGCCAGGCCGTCGTTGTTGATCCCGGCGAACACGTGGCTCGCCGCGGCCGCGCGGGTCGCGTCCACCGCCACCTGCACGTCGCCCTCGGTGGAGTTCTTGATCCCGACCGGCATGGACAGCGCGCTGCACAGCTGGCGGTGCACCTGGCTGGCCGCGGTCCGGGCGCCGATCGACCCCCAGCTCACGGTGTCGGCGATGAACTGCGGCGTGATCGGGTCCAGGAACTCGCACCCGACCGGCAGGCCCAGCGCCGAGATGTCCAGCAGCAGCTTGCGCGCCATCCGCAGGCCCTTGTTGACGGCGTAGCTGCCGTCCAGGTCCGGGTCGTTGATCAGGCCCTTCCAGCCCAGCGTGGTGCGCGGCTTCTCGAAGTACACCCGCATGATCACGTGCAGCTCGTCGCGCAGGCCGGCAGCGTGCTCGGCCAGGCGGTGGGCGTAGTCGAGGGCGGCCGCGGGGTCGTGCACCGAGCACGGGCCGACGACCACGATCAGCCGGTCGTCGTCGCCGTTCAGGATGTCGACGGCGGCGGCCCGGCCCTGCGCGACGGTCTTGGCGATCGCCGCGTCCACCGGCAGCTCCTGCCGCAGCAGGGCGGGCGAGATCAACGGGCTGACGCCGAGGGTGCGCTGGTTGTCGAGGCCTTCGGTGACGTCCGCGGGGCCTGCGCTGAGAGACATGTACGGGGGTTTCCTTTCGGTGACCGGCCCGCACGAGTCCCTGACGAGCCGGTCGATCTCCGGCTCCAGGGTGGAAGGTCAGCGCGCAGCGAGGCCGCCGGCTGGCCCACCCAGGGCCGGCCCGCTAAACCAGAAATAGCGCTGCACGTCCGACACCCTAGCACCCGCTCCCGCCGCTTTACCGATCAAGGGTGACTACCGCTACTCTGGCGATCGCCAGGTGACCAGCACAACTTTTCGGAGGTCTGATCAGATGCGTGTCGGCGTGCTGACCGGTGGCGGCGACTGCCCCGGGCTCAACGCGGTGATCCGCGCGGTGGTCCGCAAGGGCATCGAGACGCACGGGTGGGAGGTCGTCGGCTTCCGCTCCGGCTGGCGCGGCCCGCTGACCGGCGACAGCCGGCCGCTCGGCCTCGCCGACGTCGAGGAGATCCTCAACCGCGGCGGCACCATCCTCGGCTCCTCGCGCACCAACCCGTACAAGGAGGAGGACGGCGTGCAGCGGATCAAGTCCGTCCTCGCCGAGCAGGGCGTGGACGCGCTCATCGCGATCGGCGGCGAGGACACCCTCGGGGTCGCTAAGAAGCTGACCGACGACGGCGTCGGCGTGGTCGGCGTGCCCAAGACGATCGACAACGACCTCGCCGCCACCGACTACACGTTCGGCTTCGACACCGCGGTGCACATCGCCACCGAGTCGATCGACCGGCTGCGCACCACCGCCGAATCGCATTACCGCGCGATGGTCGTCGAGGTCATGGGCCGCCACGCGGGCTGGATCGCGCTGCACGCCGGCCTGGCCGGTGGCGCCAACGTCATCCTGGTGCCGGAGCGGCCGTTCTCCGTCGAGCAGGTCGTGGAGTGGGTCGAGCGCCGCTTCGAGAAGATGTACGCGCCGATCATCGTGGTGGCCGAGGGCGCGGTGCCGGAGGGCGGCGCCGAGGTGCTCAAGACCGGGGAGAAGGACGCGTTCGGGCACGTTCAGCTCGGCGGCGTGGGCACCTGGCTGGCCGACGAGATCGCGGCGCGCACCGGCAAGGAGTCGCGCGCGGTGGTGCTCGGGCACACCCAGCGCGGCGGCACGCCGACGGCCTACGACCGGGTGCTGGCGACCCGCTTCGGCCTGCACGCCGTGGACGCGGTCGCCGACGGCGACTTCGGCACGATGGTCGCCCTGCGCGGCACCGACATCGTCCGGGTCAAGCTCGCCGAGGCGACCGCCGAGCTGAAGACCGTGCCGCCGGAGCGCTACGAGGAGGCCGAGGTCTTCTTCGGCTGATCGCGCGGGGCGCGGCGGACGACCGCCGCGCCCCTACTTTCGTCGTGTTCAGTGGTCTGAACCATTGTCGGATTGGTTCAGACCTCCTACCGTCGCAGGTGTCCCCTCCGGCCCTCAGGGAGGCATCATGCGCAGACTCGGCCTCGCACTCGGCGGACTGTTCGCCGCGGTCCTGATGACGATCACCGCCGCACCGCCCGCCGCGACCGCGGCGCCCGTGGGCAAGCTGCTCGGCTACTTCGCCGAGTGGGGCGTCTACGACCGGGCGTACTACGTCAAGAACATCCACACCAGCGGGTCGGCGGCCAAGCTGACCCACATCAACTACTCGTTCGGCAACGTCACCAACGGCCAGTGCGCCGTGGGCGACGGCTACGCCGCCTACGACATGGCCTACTCGGCCGCCACCAGCGTCGACGGTGTGGCCGACACGTGGGACGCCGGCGCGCTGCGCGGCAACTTCGGGCAGCTGCGCAAGCTCAAGCAGATGTACCCGAACCTGAAGGTGCTGTGGTCCTTCGGCGGCTGGAACTGGTCCGGCGGGTTCGGCCAGGCCGCGCGGAACCCGGCCGCGTTCGCCGAGTCCTGCTACCGCCTGGTCAACGACCCGCGCTGGGCGGGCGTGTTCGACGGCATCGACATCGACTGGGAGTACCCGAACGCCTGCGGCGCCACCTGCGACACCAGCGGCGCGGGCGCGTTCCCGGCCCTGATGTCCGCGCTGCGATCGCGCTTCGGCGGCCAGCTGGTGACAGCCGCGATCACCGCGGACGGGTCGTCCGGCGGCAAGATCGACGCGGCGGACTACGGCGGCGCGGCGCGCTACGTCGACTGGTACAACGTGATGACCTACGACTACTTCGGCGGCTTCACCCCGGCCGGCCCGACCGCGCCGCATTCGCCGCTGACCTCCTACGACGGCATCCCGGTCGCCGGCTTCCACTCGGACGCGGCGATCCAGAAGCTGAGGTCGAAGGGGGTGCCGGCGAGCAAGCTGCTGCTGGGCATCGGGTTCTACGGCCGCGGCTGGACCGGCGTCACCCAGGCGGCCCCGGGCGGCAGCGCGACCGGCCCGGCGCCGGGCAAGTACGAGCAGGGCGTCGAGGACTACAAGATCCTCAAGGCGCGCTGCCCGTCCACCGGGACGATCGCCGGAACCGCCTACGCCAAGTGCGGCTCGGAGTGGTGGAGCTACGACACCCCGGCGACCATCGCCGGGAAGATGAGCTACGCCAAGAGCCAGGGCCTGGGCGGCGCGTTCTTCTGGGAGCTGTCCGGCGACACCGCCGACGGCGAGCTCATCACCGCGATGAACTCCTGAGCCCGCCCGGCCGGGTCCGTCCCCGTGGCGGACCCGGCCGGGGGTGCCGGTGCCGGGGATTATCGTGGCGCGGTGACGAAGTTCGCCGGATTCGGAGAGCACGCGGTCGAGTTCTACGACGGCCTGAGCGCCGACAACTCCAAGCCGTACTGGGAGGACCACGTCGAGATCTACCGGTCCGACGTGCGCGGCCCGATGGAGGCGCTGCTCGCCGAGCTCACCCCGGAGTTCGGCCCGGGCTTCGGCGAGGGCAAGGTCTTCCGCCCCTACCGCGACGTGCGCTTCTCGAACGACAAGACCCCGTACAAGACGCACTGCGGCGGCGTCATCGAGCAGGGCCGCGGCGGCGGCGCCTACTACGTGGAGGTCTCGTCGGCGGGGATGCGCGTCGGCGGCGGCTGCTTCCACCTCCAGTCCGACCAGCTGGCCCGCTTCCGGCAGGCGGTCGACACCGACATCCACGGCAAGGCGCTGGAGGACATCCTGGCGAAGCTGCGCCGCGCCGGCTGGACCGTCACCGGCGACGCGATGAAGACCAAGCCCCGCGGCTACCCCGACGACCACCCGCGGCTGGAGCTGCTCAAGCACCGCTCCCTGTACGCCGTGAAGTCCTGGGACCCGGACGACACCCTGCACGAGCGCGCGTGCCTGGACCGGGTCCGCAAGGCCTGGCGGCAGGTCCGCCCGTTCAACGAGTGGGCACGCGACCACGTCGGCGTCAGCGAGAAGCCCCGCCGCTGACCTCCCCGGTTCGGGTGAACTCGGCTCCGATCCCGTTGTCCGGCCTCTGAGCAGCCGTGACGCGGCTCACTGGTGAACGTTTCCTGAACCGTTCGAGAGATCGGTACAGACGTGCGCGGGGTAAGCGACTACGCTATTGGGACGTGAGCCGACGCGCGAAGATCGTTTGTACTATGGGCCCCGCGACCGCCACCGCGGACAAGGTGAGAGCCCTTGTCGACGCCGGGATGGACGTGGCGCGGCTGAACTTCAGCCACGGCAGCCACGGCGACCACAAGCAGGTGTACGACCTGATCCGGGAGGCCGCCGCCGAAACCGGGCGCGCGGTCGGCATCCTCGCCGACCTGCAGGGCCCGAAGATCCGGCTCGGCACCTTCGCGGGCGGCCCGGTCGAATGGCGCACCGGTGACGTCGTGCGCATCACCGTGGAGGACGTCGCCGGCACCCACGACCGGGTCTCGACCACCTACAAGGGCCTGGCCAAGGACGCCAAGCCGGGCGACCGCCTGCTCGTCGACGACGGCAAGGTCGGCCTGGTCGTGAAGGGCGTCGAGGGCCCGGACGTGGTGTGCGAGGTCACCGAGGGCGGCCCGGTCAGCAACAACAAGGGCGTCTCGCTGCCCGGCATGGACGTCTCCGTGCCGGCGCTGTCGGACAAGGACGTCGAGGACCTGGAGTTCGCGCTCGAACTGGGTGCCGACTTCATCGCGCTGTCCTTCGTCCGCTCGCCCGCCGACATCGACCTGGTCCACCAGGTGATGGACCGCGTGGGCAAGGGCCGCCGCCCGGTCATCGCGAAGCTGGAGAAGCCCGAGGCGGTCTACAACCTCGAGGCGATCGTGCTGGCCTTCGACGGCGTCATGGTCGCCCGTGGTGACCTGGGCGTCGAGCTGCCGCTGGAGCAGGTGCCGCTGGTGCAGAAGCGGGCGATCCAGATCGCCCGGGAGAACGCCAAGCCGGTCATCGTCGCCACGCAGATGCTCGACTCGATGATCAACAACTCGCGCCCGACCCGCGCCGAGGCCTCCGACGTGGCCAACGCGGTGCTCGACGGCGCGGACGCGGTCATGCTCTCCGGTGAGACGAGCGTGGGCCGCTACCCGATCGAGACCGTGCAGACCATGTCGCGGATCGTGGAGGCCGTCGAGGCCGACACCCCGGCCGTGCCGCCGCTGTCGCACGTGCCGCGGACGAAGCGGGGCGTCATCTCCTACGCGGCGAAGGACATCGGCGAGCGGCTCAACGCCAAGGCGCTGGTCGCGTTCACCCAGTCGGGTGACACGGTCCGCCGTCTGGCCCGGCTGCACACGCGGCTGCCGCTGCTGGCGTTCACGCCGGAGGAGAGCGTGCGCAGCCAGCTGGCGCTGACCTGGGGCACCCACACCGAGCTGGTGCCGTCGGTGGACTCGACCGACCGCATGATCAAGCAGGTCGACCGCGCGATGCTGGAGACCGGGCGCTACCAGGACGGCGACCTGGTGGTGATCGTGGCCGGTTCCCCGCCGGGGACCGTCGGGTCGACCAACCTGATCCGCGTGCACAAGCTCGGTGAGGACGACCACGCCTGAGGGGTGCCCCGTAGGCTTCTCCGCATGACTGAGCTGGCTCGGGACGCTGCCGCGGGACTGGACGTCCAGGAAGGCGCCGGCGGGCAGGCCGTCCTCGACAACCTCGTCGCGCTGCTCGACCTGGAGCGCATCGAGGAGGACATCTTCCGCGGGGTCAGCCCGCCGCACTCGCCGGTTCGGGTGTTCGGCGGGCAGGTGGCCGGGCAGGCGCTGGTCGCCGCCGGGCGGACCGTGCCGCCGGAGCGGAGGGTGCACTCGCTGCACGCGTATTTCATCCGCGGGGGTGACCCGCGGGTGCCGATCGTGTACGAGGTCGACCGCATCCGCGACGGACGGTCGTTCACCACGCGCCGCGTGGTGGCGGTGCAGCACGGCAAGGCGATCTTCGCGTTGTCCGCGTCGTTCCAGAAGGTGGAGCCGGGGCTGGAGCACGCGGACGCGATGCCGGACGTCCCGGAGCCGGAGACGCTGCCGACGTACGCCGAACGGCTCGCCGAGTTCCCGCAGGCGCTGCCGGACGTGCGCAAACGTCCCCGGCCGATCGACATCCGGTACGTCAACGACCCGCCGTGGGTGACCCGGCAGACCGGCGAGCGGCCGGGCCGCAACCAGGTGTGGATGCGCGCGGACGGCGTGCTGCCGGACGACCAGCTGCTGCACGTGTGCGTCCTGACCTACGCGTCGGACATGACCCTGCTCGACTCGCCCCTGGCGAGGCACGGTGTGTACTGGGACCTGGACCGCGTGCTGGGCGCCAGCCTGGACCACGCGCTGTGGTTCCACCGCCCCTTCCGAGCCGACGAGTGGTTCCTGTACGACACGGAGTCCCCGTCGGCCTCGGGCGGCCGCGGGCTGGCCACGGGCCGCTTCTTCAGCCGGGAGGGCCACCTCATCGCGACGGTCGTGCAGGAGGGTTTGCTGAGGGTCGTGCCGCCCGACGGCCAATCCTCGCAGCGAGACTGAGGCTGGCACCGCAGGCGTGTGAGGCCCCACCGAGCGCGCACCGAACCGCCGCGAAGGGGCCGGACCAGGCTGGCGCACCCGGCCATCGCCGGAGGTGCCCCGGCTGCGCTGAGCTGGTGCGCGCTGAAAGTGATCCTTCCCGCGTCGGCCGGTCAGCGGGGGCCGCCTCGATCCCACCTCCGACGGCCGCGCGCCCCTCAGCCCAGCGGGCTCAGCGAAGCTGCCCGCCGGCGCCGGAGGTGCTTCGTCCGCGGCCGCACCACGTCCTCGATCCCCGGACCCAGGCTGAGCTGCGCCGCGAGGTAGGCGCGGCACGGCGTCCGCCCGCGGCGGCGGAAGAACAGCCGCGACACGCGGCCGCGGCAGACCGGGCAGTGGCCGCGCGCGTCCGGGGCGTGCGTGGCCAGCGTGGCACGCAGCGCTTCCACCAGCAGCGGGATCTCCCGGGCGGCGAGGTCGGCGGCCTGGGCGGGGCCGGCGAGATCCACCGATCGGCTGAGATCGTCCAGCCGGCGCTGCACGGACGTCTGTAGTGGACCGACGATGGTGTCGCGGTCGAGCACGCCGCCTCCTGGGGAAGTTCAGTTCGCGCGGGCAAGATTACCGCGGCATTATGCAATTTGCAGACCGCTAACTGCCGAAGATACCTCAACGGGGTGAGCTGCCCCGGCTGGGTTTTCGGATTCTGCTGGTTAGATGGAACGGGTTGTCCACGAGCCGCCGGGGGGAATGCGCGGGCCGGAGTGGAGGAGCGGACATGAGTCGGGGTCAGGGTCCTACGATTCGCCGGCGGCGGCTGGCGAGTGAACTGCGCCGGTTGCGTGAGGCCGCGGACCTCACGATCGACGAGGTCGCCGAGAAGCTCGAGTGTTCCGCGTCGAAGATCAGCCGCATCGAGACCGGCCACGTCGGCGTCACGCCACGCGACGCGCGCGACATGCTGGAGCTGTACGGCATGACCGGTGACGAGCGGGAAGCGCTCGTCCAGCTCGCCCGCGAGGCCCGCAAACCGGGCTGGTGGCAGGCCTACAAGGAGGTCTTCACCGGCACCTTCGTCGGGCTGGAGGCCGACGCCAGCTCGCTGCGGGCGTTCCAGGCGCTGCTCGTGCCCGGCCTGCTGCAGACCGAGCCGTACGCGCGCGCGGTCATCCGCGCCATGCGGCCGGACGCCGGGGAGTCCGACATCCAGCGCCGGGTCGCCGCCCGCACCGCCCGCCAGCAGCTGCTGACCGACCCGAACCCGCCCGAGTACTGGGCCGTCATCGACGAGGCGGTGCTGCACCGCGTCGTCGGCGGGCCGGAGGTGATGGCGCACCAGGCCGAACGGCTGCTGGCCGTCGCGCAGCTGCCGCACGTCACCATCCAGGTGGTCCCGTTCGGGGCGGGCGCCCACCCGGGGATGGAGGGACCGTTCCTGATCCTCGGATTCCCGGAGCAGGCCGACCCCGATGTGGTGTACGTGGACAGCACTTCGGGTGGTTTTTTCCTCGAGCTGCCCCCCGATGTGCGCCGCTATATCCTCATGTTCGATCATTTGCGTGCGACGGCTCTGAAACCGGACGACTCGGTCGAGGTGATCGCCGCGGCCGCCGAACGTTTTTCCGGATAACGGTTGCCGGTGAGCCGTACCCAACGTGTGCCTGGGAAGTGAGGAGCGGGGAGAAATGTCCCATGTGGAGCGATTTGCCCCGGTGTGGCGCAAGAGCAGCCACAGCGGTGGCGGGAACGACTGCGTCGAGGTCGCGATGATCACCGGAGGTGTCGGCGTCCGCGATTCCAAGAATCCCGGCGCGGGCGAGCTGCACGTGTCCGCCGACAGCTGGCGCGGCCTGCTCCGCGCCGTCGGCGCGCTCGACCGCGCCTGAGGTAAGCCGAACGGACGACCCCTTACGCCGCCGAGCAGGGGATGAGGCGGGGTAAGGGGTCGTTTCGCGTCCGGGACGAGGTGATCGTCCGATGCCGGGAGGCGGCCCTCAGGACGACTCTGAGGTTCACAAGAGGAACTGAGAGAGCCGGAAGAGGGAACTCCCGATGCGCAACGAGTTGATGTTCGACGCAGTCATGGCCGAGGTGGCCTACCGCCGGGAGCAGCTGGAGAAGGCGAGCCGGCCCGGCCCCCGCTGGTTCGGGCGGGCCAGGAACAAGGCCGGGGTCCGCGTGCCGGAGCAGCGCCGTCCGAGCGCGGCCGAGCTGGTACAGGCCCGGTAGGGGGCAGGTGTGGGTCCGCCCACGGCGAAAAGTGTGCCGGTTTTGTCGGTGGAGTGCGACAGAATGATGGTCGTGCCCCGCCTAGGTTCCGGAATCCCACTGGTCGCCCGTGCCGACGAGATGCGACGGCTGCGTGCCGCCTTCGCCGCCGCCGAGCGGGGTGAGGCGGGCGCGGTCCTCGTATCGGGTGACGCCGGGGTGGGCAAGACCCGGCTGCTCACCGAGCTGGCCGAGCACGCCGCGTCCCGCGGTGCGCTCGTGCTCAGCGGGCGCTGCCTGGACGTGCGGGAAGGCGGCCTGCCCTACCTGCCGTTCGCCGAGGCGTTGTCGCCGCTGAGCCTGGACGACGATCCCGAGGTCGCCGAGGCCGTCCGGGTCCGGCCGGCGCTCGCGCGGCTGCTGCCACAGGGGGCCACGCCGCCGTTGGTGAGCGGTGACCACCTGGTGCCGGACACCTCCGGTGAGCGGGACGTGCCGTACCGGGTGCGCCCGGAGCAGGACCTCGGGCAGCTGCAGCTGTTCGACGCGGTGCTGGGCGTCCTGACGCAGGTCGCCGCGCACCGGCCGGTGCTGCTCGTGCTGGAGGACCTGCACTGGGCCGATTCGTCCAGCCGGAACCTGCTGTCGTTCCTGCTCAACCGGCTGCGGGGGCAGCGGTTGCTGGTGGTCGGCAGCTACCGGGAGGAGGACGTGTACCGGCGGCACCCGCTGCGGGCGATGCTGGTGGAGCTGGTCCGCCTGCCCGCGGTCGAGCAGATCGAGCTGCGGCCGTTCGGCACGGCGGAAGCACGGGCGTTCGTCGAGGCGCTGGCCGACGGGCCGGTGTCGCCCGAGATCGTCGGATGGGTCGCGGAGCGGTCGGAGGGCAACCCGTTCTTCGCCGAGGAGCTGATGGCCGCGGGGGTGGACTGCGAGGACCTGCCTGCGGGGCTGGCCGAGGTGCTGCTGTCCCGGCTGGAACGGCTCTCGCCCGAGGCCCGGCGCGTGGTCCGGACGATCTCGGCGGCCGGTGACTCGGTGGCGCACGCGGCGCTGGCCGAGGTCACCGGGCTGGGTGAGCTGGAGCTGGACGAGGCGCTGCGCGAAGCGGTGCACCACCACGTGCTGGTCATCGAGCGGGGCGCCTACACGTTCCGGCACGCGTTGCTGCAGGAAGCGGTGTACGGGGACCTGCTGCCGGGGGAGCGGGTCCGGATGCACGCGGCCTACGCCGAACGCATCCGCCGCATCCCGCAGGGCCGCGGCCACGACGCGAAGCTCGCGTACCACAGCCTGCGCAGCCGGGACCTGAAGACGGCGCTGGCCGCGTTGCTGCAGGCCGCCGACGAGGCCGAGCGGCTGGGCGCGCCCGGTGCGGCGCTGCGGCACACCGAGCAGGCGCTGGAGATCTGGGACGCGGTGCCGAAGGAGGACCGGCCTGCCGACATCAGCGAGCTGCGGCTGCTGCAGGAGGCGTCCTACTTCGCGGGCACCTCGGGGGAGCCGGAGCGCGCGATCGCCTACGCCCGGTCGTCGGTGCAGAACCTGTACGGGGTGCCACGGGAGAAGGCGGCCAAGGCGTGGCGACGGCTCGCCGAGGCGCTGCTCAACGCCGAGGGGACGCTGCACGAGGCACTGAACGCCATCAACCGGGCGTGGGAGCTGGTCGCGGAGGGCGAGCCGAGCAAGACGCGGGCGTGGGTGCTGGCCACCCGGGCCGCGATCCTGCGCAGCGCCGGCACGCACGAGGACTCGCAGTGGAACGCGCACGCCGCGGTCGCCGACGCGCAGGCTGTCGGCGCCACGGGTGCGGAGGCCGCGGCCCTGGTGACGCTGGGCGCGCTGGCCGACGGCGCGGGCGAGCCGGGCGAGGCGCGCGAGCGTCTTCGCGAGGCCGAGAACAAGGCCCGCGACTCCGGCGCGCTGAACGTCGAGCTGCGCGCCCTCTGCTTCCTCGCGTTCAGCTACGAGGACCTGGGCGAGTACGGCCCGGCGATGGACATCTACCAGCGCGGCATCGAGCGGGCCGAGCAGACCGGGCTGACGTGGAGCATCTACGGGCTGGAGATGCGCGCGCGGCACCTGACGCTGCGGTATCTCACCGGCGACTGGCCGGCGATGGCGAGCACGAACGCGCCGGCCCGGGGTGTGTCGAGTGTGCTGGCGGCGCGGATGACGTCGTCCTGGCTGCCGTTCGCGGTCGCGCGGGGCCGGGTGGACACCGCGCGGAAGTACCTGGGGGAGTTGCGTCCGCACTGGCGGGCCGAGCCGCTGACGGCGGTCGTGAGCGGCGCGACGGGCGCCGAACTGGCGTTGTGGGAAGGCGAGTACGAGCAGGCGATCGCGTGGGTGCGGAAGGTCACCGAGTTCCTGCTGTCGTTCGACGAGGGGTACCTGCTCGGCACCGTCCGCCTCGGCGCACTGGGGGTCGAGGCGGCCACGGCGTGGGCGGTGAGCGCCCGGAAGCGTGGTGACCACGGCGTGGCCGAGCAGGCGGTCATCGCGGGCCGGAAGCTCATCGAGCACGTCCGGTACGCCGGCGAGAACGGCAAGCCGCGGGCCCAGACGCTCGGCCCGGAGGCGCGAGCGTGGCTGGCGCGAGCCGAAGCCGCCGCGAGCGGCCTGGAGGGCCCGGCCGACCCGGCGCTGTGGGCCGCGGCGGTGGCCGAGTTCGACTACGGGGCGGTGTACGAACAGGCGATCTGCCGCTGGCACCACGCGGAAGCGCTGTTGGCCGCCCAGGGCGACGCGGGCCTGGCCGCGAAGGAACTGCTGGCCGCCCACGACGTCGCCGACCGCCTGCGAGCCGAACCCCTCCGCGACGCGGTGCGGGAGGTCGCGCGGCGAGCCCGCATCGAGATCCCGGGCGTGGAGCCGAAACCGGCCACCCGTCCCACGATCGACCCGCTGACCGAACGCGAACGAGCCGTCCTGGAACGAGTGGCGCTGGGCCGAACGAACCGACAGGTCGGCGAAGAGCTGTACATCAGCGAGAAAACGGTGAGCGTTCACCTGTCCCGCGTGATGGCGAAACTGGGAGCCAGCCGGAGAGCCGAAGCGGTAGCCATCGCCTACGACAGGGGCCTGCTGACCTGACGCGCCGGCGGTGACCCCAGCGACCACCCACCCGAGGTGAGCCGACAACAGTCCCCGCCCCGCGGGTGGAAGCGCCTCACGTCGGCCGAACGCTTCTGCACAAGGAGAATCAGCGGCCCGGCAGCTTGCCCAGCAACCGAAGCCCCACCGTCATCCCCCGGGCCCAGACCTTCCCCGGCACCACCCGCGGCGGCCGCAGCCGGATGCCGCGCTGCACGGCGATCGACTGCGCCTCCGTGTACTTCAGCAGCCCTTCCTTGCCATTGCGCCGCCCGAAGCCGCTTTCCTTCATGCCTCCCATGGGCAGCCCGACGGTCCCGAAAGTGGCGGCGTAGCCCTCGTTCACGTTGACCGTCCCGGCCTTCAACCGGGACGCCACCGCCCATCCCGCCGCCGCGCTGCCGGACCACACGCTCGCGTTCAGGCCGTACTCGGTGTCGTTCGCGCGCTCGATCGCCTCGTCCAGGTCCGTGTAGCCGTAGATCGACACCACCGGGCCGAACGTCTCCTCCCGGAACAGCGCCACGTCCTCGGTCACGTCCGTCAGCACCGTCGGCTCGTAGAACAGCGGCCCCAGATCGGGGCGGGCCCGGCCGCCGGTGAGGATCGTCGCCCCCTTGGCGCGCGCGTCCTCCACGTGGGCGCTCACCTCCGCCAGCTGGGCGGCGCTCGTCAGCGAACCCATGTCCGCGCCGAACCCGAGCTCGGCGCCCAGCTTCAACGCCTTCGTCCGCGCCACGAACGCTTGGGTGAACTCCGCGCGGATGTTCTCGTGCACGTAGATCCGCTCCACCGACACGCACAACTGCCCCGCCGAGGAGAAGCACGCCGAGACGGCGCCCGCCGCGGCCTTGGCGACGTTCGCGTCCGGCAGGACGATCATCGGGTTCTTGCCGCCCAGCTCCAGCGAGTAGCCGGTGAGCCGCTTCGCGACCTTCTCCGCCAGCGCCTTGCCCGTCGGCGTCGACCCGGTGAAGCACAGGTAGTCCGACTCCTCGACGAGCGCGTCGCCGATGCGCGAGCCCCGCCCCAGCACGATCCGCCACACGCCCGACGGCAGCCCGGCCTCCTCGGCCAGTTCGTGCAGCCACAGCGCGGACAACGCGGTCTGGTTGTCCGGCTTCTGCACGACCGCGTTCCCGGCGGCGAGCGCGGGCAGCACGTCCATGGCGGTCAGCGCGAGCGGGTAGTTCCACGGCGAGATGACCCCGACGACGCCCTTGGGGTGCCGGATCTCGCCCGCCTTCGTCGCGACCGGGATGACCCCGGCGGCGCGCCGGGCGGCGAGGAACTTCGCGCTGTGCTTGCCGTAGTAGCCCGCGACCAGCGCCGTCGCGCTGACCTCGTCGAACGCGTCGATGCGTGCCTTGCCCGCCTCCAGCTGCACCAGGTTCAGGATCTCCTCCTGGCGGCCGAGGATCAGGTCCCCGAGCCGCTTCAGCACGCGCTGCCGCTCGGTCGCCGGACGGGCGGCCCAGGCGCGCTGCGCCTTGCGGGCCTCGGCGAACACCGCACGCACGTCGGCGTCGGTGGCCTGCGGCAGGGTCGCGGTCGGCAGCCCGGTGAACGGGGCGGTGATCTCGACCGGGGCGGAGTCCTGACCGCCTTCGGCGCGGCGGGCGCGCTGGGCGGCCCGGGCGGCGGTGGGCGCACCGACGATGCCGCCGACGGTGTTCGGCCCCGTCGAAGCCTCGCCCGTGCTCGCGGTGGTGCTGGTCATCGGCCCTCCTGGCACTGGTCGGCAACGTTACCGGCGAGTACAGCATACCGCCGGTATGGCGGCACACTCTTTCCGTTCGCGAACGTCACATTCGGAGATCCACACGTCTCAAGAGTGAGCGGCCGGCCCGGGCGAGGGCCGGGCCGGCCACTCACTCCCCGGCGACCGCCCCTGGCCAGGGTGCTCTCGGGGCCGGCACGTCGTTGGTGCTCCCGCTGCCCGTTTGGGAGGCCGGCGGGCCGCTCCCGCGGCCCTTTTCGCCGGGATGGCGCGGTCCAGGTGCTTTGCGTGGTCCGTCGCGTCCGCGCGGCGGCTCCCGCCGCTCCGCGCTTCGCTGTCGTGTCGGTGTCGCCTTCAGTCAGCCTCCGTGTCGCCCCGGTAGGCGGCCACCGCGAGTCGCTTCCACTCCTCCAGTAGTTGCTTTCGCCGTGCGGGTGCGCCGCCCAGTTCGGCGTCCAGCGCCAGTCCTCGCGTGAAGTTCACCGTCAGCCAGAACAGCGTTTCCACGCGTTCCCGGGGCAGGTCCGGCGCGAGGTTCCGGATCTGCGTCAGCGTCTCCCGGCCCAGCGCCCGGTCGACCGGCCGGATCGCCGCCCGCAGGACGGGGTCCGTGCGCGCCGCGATCCACAGTTCCGTCGCCGCCGCGGCGAGCGTGCCCGAGTAACCCGCCCACAGCAGGTCGATCGCCGCCGGGATGGCCTCCTCGCCGCTCGGCAGGTCCGCGAACGACTCCGACAGCGCCTCCGTCCGCCGGGCCGTGAGATGCGCCACAGCGGCCGCCATCAGCTCGGCCTTGTCCGCGAAATGGTGCTGCGCCGCGCCTTTCGAGACCCCCGCCCTGGCGCAGATCTCCTGCACCGACGTGCGCGCATACCCCAGCTCGACCAGGCACTCGATGGTCGCGTCGAGCAGGGCCGTCCGGGTCTGCTCCCGGCGCTGCGCCTGTGTGCGGTGCCCCCGCGCGGTCACGTCGCCTCCTTTACCGGCGCTCCCGCCGGATGTACATTCCACCTGGAACTTACATTCCGTCCGTAATGTTTTCCACTGCTGGAGGTCACCGATGCCGTTGCCCGCACCGAAGAGTTCCTGGGCGCAGGACCTGGGCGAGTTCCGCGAACTGGCCCGCTCGTTCTGCCAGAAGGAGCTCGTGCCGCACCAGGAGCGGTGGAACCAGCAGAAGTCCGTCGACCGTGAGCTGTGGACGAAGGCCGGCGAGGTCGGGCTGCTCGCCATCTCGATCCCCGAGGAGTACGGCGGCGGTGGCGGCACCTTCGCGCACGAAGCCGTGCTCTACGAGGAGCAGGCCCGCAGCGGGGACGGCTCGTGGGGCGTGTCCGTGCACAACGGCATCGTGGCGCACTACCTGCTCAACTACGCCACCGAAGAGAAGAAGAAGGAGTGGCTGCCCAAGCTCGCCAGCGGCGAGTGGGTCGGCGCGATCGGGATGACCGAGCCGGGCACCGGCTCCGACCTGCAGGGCATCAAAACCCGCGCGGTTCGCGAGGGCGACGAGTACGTCATCAACGGCGCCAAGACCTTCATCAGCAACGGCGGCATGGCCGACGTGGTCGTGCTGGCCTGCAAGACCGATCCGGACGCCGGCGCGGCCGGGGTGTCGCTGATCGTCGTCGAGACCGACCGGCCGGGCTTCCGCCGCGGCCGCGTGCTGGACAAGGTCGGCCTCAAGGGCCAGGACACCGCCGAGCTGTTCTTCGACGACGTGCGCGTGCCCGCGGCGAACCTGCTCGGCGAGGAGGGCCAGGGCTTCATCCAGATGATGCAGCAGCTCCCGCAGGAGCGGCTGATCATCGCGGTCACCGCGGTGGCAGGCATGGAGGCCGCGATCGACCTCACCATCGAGTACACCAAGGGCCGCACCGCGTTCGGCCGCCCGGTCTACAACTTCCAGAACAGCAAGTTCAAGCTCGCCGACGCGGCCACCGAGGCGGTCGTCGCGCGCGCGTTCCTCGACCAGTGCGTCGAACGGCACCTCAAGGGCGAGCTGGACGTCCAGGGCGCGGCGATGGTCAAGCTGTGGACCACTGAGCGCGCCAACAAGGTCGTCGACGACTGCGTCCAGCTGCACGGCGGCTACGGCTACATGACCGAGTACCCGATCGCCCGCGCGTGGACGGATCTGCGCATCTCCCGCATCTTCGGCGGGACCAGCGAGATCATGCGCGAAGTCATCTCGCGGACGCTGTGATGGCGGGACCACTCGCCGGGCTGAAGGTCGTCGAACTCGCCGGCCTGGCCCCGGCGCCGTTCGCGGGCACGCTGCTGGCCGACCTCGGTGCCGACGTGGTGCGGGTCGACCGGGCCAAGCCGGGCGCGGACGTCCTCGGCGTGCCCGGCGACCCGCTCACGCGCGGGCGCCGGACCATCGGCGTGGACACCAAGACCCCCGACGGCGTCGAGGTCGTGCTGCGGCTCGCGGAGCGGGCCGACGTGTTCATCGAGGGCTTCCGCCCGGGCGTGGCCGAGCGCATGCGTCTGGGGCCCGAGCACGTGCAGGGGCGCAACCCGCGGATCGTCTACGGCCGGGTGACCGGGTGGGGCCAGGACGGGCCGCTGGCATCGGCGGCCGGGCACGACATCAACTACCTCAGCGTCGCGGGCGCGCTCGAACCCATCGGGCGCGCGGGGGAGCGGCCGGTGCCGCCGCTCAACCTCGTGGGTGACTTCGCCGGCGGCGGGATGCTGCTGGCGTTCGGCATCCTCGCCGCGCTGCACGAGCGGACCACCTCGGGGCGCGGGCAGGTCGTGGACGCGGCGATGGTCGACGGCGCGGCGTTGCTGATGACGCAGCTGTTCGGGATGCGGTCGGCCGGGATGTGGCCGAACGAGCGGGGTGGCAACGTCCTCGACGGGGGCGCGCCGTTCTACGACACGTACGAGACCGCGGACGGCAAGTACGTCGCGGTCGGGGCGATCGAGATGCGGTTCTGGGGCGATCTGGTGCAGGTGCTCGAACTGGACCCGGCGGAGCTGCCGGTGCACCTGGACTGGAACCAGTGGCCGCGGCTGCGCGAGATCCTGGCGGCGGCGATCGGCAAGTACACCCGCGACGAGCTGGTGGCGCGGGCGGAGGGCACGGACGCCTGCCTGACGCCGGTGCTCAGCCCGTGGGAGGCGGCCGCGCACCCGCACAACGCGGCGCGCGGCACGTTCGTCGAGATCGGTGGCGTGGTGCAGCCCGCCCCGGCGACCACGTTCGACCGCACCCCGCCCGCCACCCCGGAACCACCGCACGAAAAGGGGGCGGACACCGAGGATGTCCTGGCCGAACTCGGGTATGACACCGACGGTGTCGCGGCGCTGCGGCAGGCGGGGGTGATCGCCTCCTGACGCGCGTGCGACAGATCGTTTAGAGTGGTCACACGTCCCGGCTGGGCACGCAGCGTCACAACGCCCAGCCATCCGTGTGAAGGGGTGTCGAAAACGTCCCGGTGACGGCAGGATTGCCGTTGATCGGGGGGAACCAGGCCCGCGGGTCCAGTGCAGCGAGGGGAACACGGCCATGTCGGCGAACACCAAGAAGATCGTCATCGTGGCCGTCGTCGCGCTTGTGTTGTTCTTCCTGATCACCCGTCCCACCGAGTCCGCCGAGGTGGTGCGCAGCGCGCTGGGCTGGCTCCGGGACGGTGCCGAAGCCATCGTGACCTTCGTCCGCAGCCTCTTCTCCTGACCCCATCCGGCCACGGCCGGCACCGCCTCGCCGCGGTGCCGGCCGTGGCCGTGCGCGTTCCGTGGACAACTACGCAAAGTCATCAATCCTGGCATCAGAGGGGCACTGTTCGACCATCCGGGTGGATTGCCGTGATTAACGCGCTGGTCGCCGAATTCCTTGCCCGGAACCTCTGGCGCGACGGCCCGAATTCCCCCTACGGTGCTCACATTGCGTGACCGGCCGGTTCTCACGGGCGAAACGGTCGATCGCTTCGATCATCGCCGTTCGATGGTGGCTTTCAGTTGGGGCACAAGGAGGCAGGGATGACCGGAGATCCCGGGGTGGATGCGGTGATTGCCCAGTGGGCGTCCGAGCTCGAGCGCACGCCCGAGGAGATGGAGGCCGACCGGATCGCCTCCGCCTGGCTCGCCGAACTGCCGCAGCAACCACCAGGGATCCCCGGCCAGCGCGCCCGCACCGGCACCCGCACGTGGAAGCCGGTCGAGTCGGCCGACCCGGACTACCTTGACGCGATGCAGGAACGGCTGCCCGATGTGCCGGTCGACCTGCTCGTCGCGGCCGCCGGCTGGTGGCAGATGGTCGGCGACATCGAGGAGGCCAAGGCCTGGTGGGACGCCGGCATCAGCCCGCTCGACCAGCGCGCCCTGGACTACCGGTCCGCCGGCCTCACCCCGTCCGACCTGTCCCGTCGTCTCGGCCCGATGACGGTCCTGCAGCACCTGCGCCGCGGCAGCGCCCCGGCCTGGTGCGTCGCCCGGCTCGCCCGCCAGCGCGCCAGCTGACCGTCGTGGCCGCGTAACGTCAGGAAACGCGGCCTCGTTGGTCAGGTGAGGCTTTAGCGCTCGCTTGACATCGGCGCACCTATCGTCGGCGCGCGAAGCGTGCGGGCGACAGGTGGGAGGCAAGGTTCTTGGACACGGAGCAGATCGAGCACGACCCTGCGGACGTGTCCACCGGTGACGATCCCGCGGCCCGGCCCGCCCGGGCCGCGCCCGCGATGCTCGGCAGGCTCGCGGTCGTGGTGCTGGTGCTGGCCGCGGCCGTCGGCGGGATCTGGACGACCAGCGCGGTCACCCGTCCCGGCCGCACCGAGACCACCACCGAGATCCCCGACCTGGCCAACGCCGCGGCGCAGGTCGAACCCGGTTCGGCCGCCCCGGTGAGCGTGACCGTCGAGGGCACGCCCGCCGCGCAGACCCAGCCGCAGCAACAACCCCAGCAGCAACAGCAGTCCGGCGGCGGGGACCTGCTCTCGCGGTGGGCGGCCCAGGTCGCCGACGTCACCGGCATCCCGGCCCGCGCGCTCGTCGCCTACGGCAACGCCGAGCTGGAGATGCGGGCCACGCAGCCGAAGTGCCGGCTGTCCTGGGCCACGCTCGCCGGCATCGGCCGGGTCGAGTCCAACCACGGCCAGTACGGCGGCGCGGTGCTGCAGGCCAACGGGCTGCCGTCGAAGGCGATCGTCGGCGTCCCGCTGGACGGCTCGCCCGGCATCAAGGCGATCGGCGACAGCGACGGCGGCCGGTTCGACGGCGATCCGGTGTACGACCGGGCGGTCGGGCCGATGCAGTTCCTGCCCAGCACGTGGGCCCGCTACGGCGGCGGCTACAACCCGCAGCAGATCGACGCCGCCGCGCTCGCCGCCGCCAAGTACCTGTGCGTCGGCAGCCGCGACATGGCCAGCGCGAACGGCTGGTGGTCGGGAATCCTGTCGTACAACAACTCGGTCGACTACGCGCAGAAGGTGTTCGGCCTGGCCGACGCCTACGCCAAGGCCGCCCAGGTCGTCAAGGTCTCCTGACCCGCGGGTGCTAGCGTCGTGGTGTGCCCACGGGTCTGTTCACGCCGCGCCGGATCGCGATCGGCGTCCTGTGCGTCGCCGCGTTCGCGGTGTGCTGCGGGCTGGCCTGGTGGCAGTGGAACCGGTTCGAATCGGCGAGCGGCTCGTTCCAGAACCTCGGTTACGTGCTGCAGTGGCCGCTGTTCGGGGTGTTCCCGGCGTTCCTGGTGTGGCGGATCTGGAAGCTGCGCCGCGAGGCGGCCGACGAGGACGCCCGGCCGGAGGAGTCGCGTGCCGAGTGGGGCCACCAGCCGGTGAGCGAGGTGCCGGCGCCCCGGGTGCGGCGGCAGCTCCCGGCCGAGGACGAGGACCCCGAGCTCGCCGCCTACAACCGCTACCTGGCCGAGCTGCACGCCCGCGACCAGCGCGAGAGTTAGAAAGGCAGACCTGATGGTGGACACGGACGAACGCGAAGGCGCCCCGGCCGCGAAGGCCGCGCCGGCCCTGCGGGGACCGCTGCTGCGCTACCGCGTGCTGGCCTACGCCACCGGTATCGCGCTGCTGCTGCTCACGGCGGCCTTCATCCTCAAGTACGCGTTCGACTCGCCGGGGATGATGAGCTGGGCCGGTGTCAGCCACGGCATCTTCTACATGGTCTACCTGGTGTTCGCGGTCGACCTGGCGCTCAAGGCGCGGTGGTCGATCAAGGGCACGATCCTGGTGCTGCTCGCGGGCACCATCCCGTTCCTGTCGTTCGTCGCGGAGCGGTCGGTCACGCACCGCGTCCAGGCGGGGCGCAAGCTCTGAGCGAGTAGGGCACCACGGTCGACCCGCGCAGGGTGTCCGCGTCCAGCGTCGCCGGGGTGAAGCCGTCCAGGTGGGCGATCATCGTGCCCACCGGGTCGGCCACCTCGTCCACGCGGCCGGACAGGAACGCCCACTCGTGCTCGTCGCTGCCGTAGTACACCGGCGTGGCGAACACCTCGGTGAACCGGGCCCAGGCGATCCGCAGCGTCTCGTTGCGCCACAGCGTCGGGCAGCCGCCCTGGCAGCAGACCACCCCGCCGGGCGCGAGCAACCCGGCGCACCGCCGCAGGAAGTCCGCGCCGTAGAGCCGGTTGTGCTGGGCCCGCGGATCGGTGTTCTCGTCCGGCAGGTCGATCACCACCAGGTCGTACCCGCCCGGCGACGACTCCACGAACGAGAACCCGTCGGCGTAGTGCACCCGCACCGGCCCCTCGCCGCGCTCGGCGGCCTCCAGCTCCTCGGCCGTGTAGCCGTAGGGGAGCAGCGAAGCGCACGTACGCACGGCCACCCGGTCGATGTCGACGTGGTCGACCTGCGACGCGCCGAACGCCACCGCCAGCTGGCTCGCCACGCCCTCGCTCGACCCGATGATCAGCACCCTGCGCAACCGCTCGGCCAGCAGCATCGCCGGCACCATCAGCGCCTCGTGGTAGACGAGCTGGCTCGCCTCGGTGCTCTGCCGCTCGTCGTCGCAGAACAGCGACACGCCCTGGGCCGTCCGGCCGATCAGCAGCCGCTGGAACCCGGTGTGCTCGTCGAACAGCACCTCCGGCACGTCCCACACCCGCGACAACCCGGGGCCCAGGGGCTCAACGATCTGCCGTGACATGCTTCTCCCCGCGCTCGACGACCGACATCTCCACCTCGGCGGTGCCCAAAGCGGCGGCCAGCAGGCGCACCGCGAGCACCGGATCCGCCTGGTCCCCGCACGTGAACACGTCCGCGAACACCGCCCCGATCTCCGGGTAGGTGTGCACCGAAGCGTGCGACTCGGCCAGCAGCGCCAGCACCGTCACGCCCTGCGGCTCGAACCGGTGGCCGACCACCTCGCGGACCGTCGCCCCGGCTTCGGTCACCGCGGTCCGCAGCGCGTCGCGCAGGAACGCCGGATCGTCCAGCAGGCCCGGGTCGATGCCGCGCAGCTCGGCCAGGACGTGCCGTCCGGCGAACGCGCCGATCTCACGTGCCATCGGCGAGGGTGCCTCCTTCCAGGCAGTAGGTGCGCAGGGGCGGGATCCCGTTGAACGCCACCGACGAGTAGCTCGCCGTGTAGGCGCCGGCGTCGAGGATGTCGAGCCGGTCCCCGGCGCGCAGCGACAGCGGCAGCTCGTAGGGAGTCCGTTGGTACAGCACGTCGTCACCGTCGCACGTCGGCCCGGCCAGCACGACGGGACCCCGCTCACCGTGCGAGTCCAGCGGCTCCAGCCGGTAGGGGATGGCCTCGTTCTCGGTCTCGGCCAGGCCGTTGTACCGGCCGATGTCGAGGTAGACCCACCGCCGCCCGAACCGGGTCGACACCAGCACGACCTCGGTGCGGATCAGCCCGGCCTCGGCGACCACGGCCCGGCCCGGTTCGAGCAGCACCTCCGGCTCGTCGGGGAAGTACGCCGCCACCGCGGCCCGGATCGTGCGGGCGTAGGCGGCGAGCGACGGCACGGCCTGCCGGTAGGTGATGCCGAAACCGCCACCGATGTTCAGGCGCCGCAGCCGCACCCCGCGCGCGGCGCAGTCGGCGAAGATCTTGGCGGCCGCGGCGATCCCGGCCTCCCACGCCTGCGGTTCCGGCTGCTGCGAGCCGACGTGGAAGGCGATCCCGGCCGTGTCCAGGCCCAGCCGGTCCGCCTCCACCAGCAGGTCGGCCGCGCGGCCCGGCTCGCAGCCGAACTTCTGCCCGAACGGCGTCGCCGACGCCGGGCCGTCCACCAGGATCCGCACCGACACCGACGCGCCCGGTGCGTGCGCGGCCAAGGCGGCCAGGTCGCCCTCGGCGTCGGTGGTGAAGTCCCGCACCCCGCGCGACCAGGCGAACGCGATGTCGGCCGGCTTCTTGATCGTGTTCCCGTAGGACAGGGCCGCGGGCTCGGCGCCGGCCGCCAGGCACGCCTCGATCTCGGCCGGGCTCGCCACGTCGAACCCGCCGCCCGCGCCCAGCACGGCCCGCAGCACCGCCGGCTCCGGGTTCGCCTTCACCGCATAACACAGACGGGCGTGCGGGAACTCGCCGAGGAGCTCCCGCACGCGCGTGGCGACCGCGTCGGTGTCCACGACCAGGCACGGCGTCGGCACGTCGTGCGCGGCCAGGAAGCGCCGGATCCGGCCGAGGCTTCGGGGTGTCACCCCCGAAGCGTCTCAGGAGCCGATGCCGGTCAGCGAACGGACCTCCATCTCGGCGTGCTTGCGCGGGTCGGCCTTGTCCTTGGCGAGGATCGTGCCGAGGAAGCCGCACAGGAACGAGAACGGGATCGACACCAGCCCCGGGTTCTTCAGCGGGAACCAGTGGAAGTCCACGCCCTTGATGATCGAGTCCGGCGAACCGGACACCACCGGCGAGAAGATCACCAGCACCAGGCAGGCGCCCAGGCCGCCGTAGATGGCCCACAGCGTGCCCGTGGTGTTGAACCGCTTCCAGAACAGCGAGTACAGCAGCGTCGACAGGTTCGCCGAGGCCGCGACCGCGAACGCCAGCGCGACCAGGAACGCGATGTTCTGCCCGTTGGCGAGGATGCCGCCGAGGATCGCCAGCACCCCGATCACGATCGCGGTGAGCCGCGCCACCCGCACCTCGTCGACCGGGTCGGCGTGGCCGCGCTTGAAGATGTTGGCGTACACGTCGTGGGCGAAGGATGCCGACGCGGTCAGCGTCAGGCCGGCCACGACCGCCAGGATCGTCGCGAACGCCACCGCGGCGATGATGCCCAGCAGCAGGGTGCCGCCGATGTGCAGGGCCAGCAGCGGCGCCGCGGAGTTCTCGGCGTCGGGCGCGGCCTTGATCGCGTCGGTGCCGACCAGCGCGGCCGCGCCGAAGCCGATGACCAGGGTGCACAGGTAGAACACGAACATGCAGGCGGTGGCCCACACGACCGAGCGGCGCGCCTCCTGCGAGTTCGGCACGGTGTAGAAGCGCATCAGCACGTGCGGCAGGGCGGCCGCGCCCAGGATCAGCGCGATGGCCAGCGACACGAAGTCCAGCTTCGTGGTGCCGTTCGCGCCGTACTGGCCGCCCGGCTCGAGCAGCTTGTCGCCCATCGGGCTGTGGTAGGCGGCCTGGGAGAGCAGGTTCGACAGGCTGAAGCCGAACTTGCCGAACAGGAACACGGTCATCAGCACCGCGGACAGGATCAGGATGCCGGCCTTGATGATCTGCACGTAGGTGGTGCCTTTCATGCCGCCGACCAGCACGTACAGCACCATGACGATGCCCACCACGGCGATGATCAGGGCCTGGCCGAAGCCGCCGTGGATGTCCAGCAGCAGCGCGATCAGGCCACCGGCGCCGGCCATCTGGGCCAGCATGTAGAACAGCGAGATCACCAGGGTCGACGTCGCGGCGGCGGCGCGCACCGGGCGCTGCTTCATCCGGAAGCTCAGCACGTCGCCCATGGTGAAGCGGCCGGTGTTGCGCAGCAGCTCCGCGATGAGCAGCAGGTCCACCAGCCAGGCGACCAGGAAGCCGATCGAGTAGAGGAACCCGTCGTAGCCGTGCACGGCGATCGCGCCGGCGATGCCGAGGAACGACGCGGCCGACAGGAAGTCGCCGGAGAGCGCGATGCCGTTCTGCCGCCCGGTGAACGCGCTGCCCGCGGCGTAGTAGTCGGAGCGGGAGGAGTTCCGGCTGCTCACGCGGTACACCACGAACAGCGTGATGGCGACGAACAACGCGAAGACGGCGATGTTGAGGACCGGGTTGCTGGCCGCGGTCGCGGTGCCCGCGGCGAGAAGGTGGGTCATCGGGTTACTGCACTCCTGCCTGCTGGCGGACCTCGTCCACGGCGGGGTCGATGCGGCGCCGGGCGAACCGCAGGTACGCGGCCGTGATCAGGGCGGTCGAGACGAACTGCAGGATCCCCAGCACGATCGCGACGTTGACCTCGCCGAAGACCTTGATGCTCATGAAGTCGTGCGCGTACGCGGCGAGCAGCACGTAGACCAGGTACCAGAGCACGAACGCCAGGCTCATCGGGAACACGAACCGCCGGAACCGCCCCCGCAGCTCGCCGAACTCGGGGCTGCGCTGGATCGCGACGAAGTCGGGACCGGCCGGACGCCGCGGCGCGGGCGGCGGTTGCTCGCTGGGGTTGCCGAACAGCGGCCGCATCTGCCCCGTGTCTTCCCCGGGGCGCGTCGCGGCGGTGGGGGCGACGTTCTGCATCTCTGCCTCCCGGCAAGCGAGCGAAGTCGGTGAAACTCTTTCAGTGGGCGCACATGCTAACTACGCCGACCTGGGCCTCCGACATCGGAGGACCTCTTCAGAGTGAAGCGGGCCTGGGCCACCCGGACGGGTTAATCCGCTGATCGGGCGAAAGGCGGGCGGGATTCCGCCGAAGCACGTAACCGGCAGTGAGGTGACGCGGGGTGCCGTCCCTGGAAGGGGTGAGGCGCGCGATACCGCGTAACACCGCGGCGGTGGTGAAAAAGCGCTGGCCAGACGTGGTGACCGGGCAGAAATCCACATCACAGCGAAAGCCACAAGATCGGGGGGTATTCGGCTCGCCGGACACGGGGCGTCCGCACGGTCGGTGTGGATTTTCCGCTTCGTCCCAGTCAGCTCTGGGCTAAGTGGGTGACAGGTCCACGGTGTGGGTGTGCCCTGCGGTAACCGGAAACCGCGCTTCTGGCGCCCTGACAAGGCATTTCGCGTAAACCCCTGGTCACCAGCGGTATTTCCGCAGGTCAGCACCGCCAGGTTCGGCGGGCTTCGGTGGGGCCCGTTTGGTGTACGCTTCCTGGGCCACGCTGACTCGCTGTGACCGAGCGTAAACCGGTGTTGTGCGCCGCATCGTGCACACCGCATGATGCACCGGCAACGGCGCCGGGCCGGTCCGGCGGGACGGCGGGCGGCCGGGACAGCGCCGTCGGCTGGGGCTGCAAGAGAAGCGACGAGTTCCACCCGTGATGAGGAGAGCCATGCGGTTGAGGTCACGCGGTGCCGCCGCCGTGCGCTCCGGCACGGGTCCGGCCCACCACGCACAGCAGACGCCGGACAGGGAGTCACCTTCGTGACCGTTGCAGGACAGGGCCAAGTGCCTGTGGGACAGCTCCTCGGCCAGCAACCGGAGGAGCCGTCGAAGTGGGCCACGCTCACGCGCTGGCGGGACTGGCGGCTGTCCGCCAAGCTCGCCGCCGTGTCCCTGGTGCCCATCGTGGTCGCCCTGGTGCTGGGCGGGATCACCATCGGCAACCAGGTCGAGCGCTCCGGCAACTACGAGCGGATGAACCGGCTGGTCGAGCTGAACGGCGCGGTCCGCACGCTGGTCGACGCCCTGCAACAGGAGCGCACCGAGACCGCGGCGCTGCTCACCCAGGGCACCGTCGGCAGTTCCCCGCGGCTGGACGCCGCCCGGCAGCTGGTGGACAGCGCCACCGGCCCGCTCGCCGGCGCCACCGGGCACGCCGCGGACGCCGACGACGGCATCCGCGCGCCCGGCGAGGCCGCCGCGGCCGCCGTCGGCCGTCTGCCCGAGGTGCGCCGCCAGGTCGCCGAGGGCCGCCTCGACGCGGTGCAGGCGCTGGCCGCCTACAGCGAGATGACCGAGTCGCTGATCGGCCTGGACACCTCGCTGGTCGCCGGCATCGGCGACGACGCCATCGGCGGCACGCCGAGCGCGCTGCACGACGTGCTGGTGGTGAAGGAAGAGGCGTCCATCGCCCAGTCGCTGCTCGGCTACGGCATCGCGCGCGGCAACCTCACCCCGAGCCAGCTCAACGACCTGCGCACGGCCGAGCTGCGGCTGACCGACCGGCTCGTCGACTTCCGCGCCGCGGCCGGCTCCGCGCAGGAGGCGTTGTTCGACCGCACGGTGATGGGCCAGGACTTCAACACCCGCAGCCGCCTGGTCAACGACCGGCACGCCGCCGAGGGCGCCTCCGTGCCGAGCGCATTGCGCGGCATCTCGGCCCAGCAGTGGACCGCGGTGTCGGCGTCGGTGATCGCCGCGTTGAACACCGTCAGCGACAGCCTGGGCGACGAGCTCACCGCGACCTCCGCGGACCTCGCGGACAGCGCGGGCACCGACGCCGGCCTGCTCGCGGTGCTGCTGTTCCTCGCGCTCGTGGTCACCGCCGCGGTCGTCATCCTCATCACCCGCCAGCTGCTGCACTCGCTGCGCGTGCTGCGGGCCGGCGCCCTGGACGTCGCCGACCGGCAGCTGCCTGCCGCGGTGCGCAACATCCAGGAGGGCCGCGAGCAGACCACCGACGTGCAGCCGGTGCCGGTCGGCACGAAGGACGAGATCGGCGAGGTGGCCAAGGCGTTCGACGCGGTGCACAGCCAGGCGCTGCGGCTCGCGGTCGAGCAGGCCAACATGCGCACCGGCTACAGCAGCGTGTTCGTCAACCTCTCGCGCCGCAGCCAGAGCCTCGTGCAGCGGCAGCTGCAGCTGATCGAGCGGCTGGAGCGGGACGAGGAGGACGCCGACCAGCTCGCGACGCTGTTCCAGCTGGACCACCTGGCGACCCGCATGCGGCGCAACAACGAGAACCTGATGGTGCTCTCCGGCGCCGAGCCGGGCCGCCGCTCCGGCCAGCCGGTCACCACCTCCGACGTGCTGCGCGCCGCGGTGTCGGAGATCGAGCAGTACCAGCGGGTCGTGGTGCAGACCCCGCCGGACGCGCGCATCGTCGGGTTCGCCGCGAGCGACCTGATGCGCCTGGTCGCCGAGCTGCTGGACAACGCGACCGCGTTCTCCGCGCCGGAGACCCACGTGACGGTCACGACCCGCGCGAACGACCAGGGCGGCCTGGTCATCGACATCATCGACCAGGGCATCGGGATGAACGAGGCCGAGGTCGCCGAGGCCAACGCCCGGCTGACCGAGGCGGGCACGGTTGACCTCGCGACCTCGCGCCGGATGGGCCTGTTCGTGGTCGGCCGCCTCGCCGGGCGGCACAACATCGGGGTGGTCCTGCACGGGGGCAAGGACATCGCCGGGGTGCGGGCGACCGTCACCGTGCCCGCGGACCTGGTCATGGACCTGCCCGCGCCGGCCCCGGCCCAGCCGGACCCGTCGGCCGCGCTGCCGCGGCGGCGCACGGTCAACGGTGCGGGGCGGCCGGAGGCGCTGGCGAGTTTCGGTCAGGCGCCGACGCCCGGGGATGGTGCGAACGCCCCGTCGTGGGCGCAGAACGGGCACTCCGGGGTGCTGCCGCCGCGGCCGCCGTCGGACCTGGAGATCTCCGGGACCGCGTTGTTCACGCCGATCCCCGCGGAGGGTGCGGAGCCGTCGCCCGCGCCCGAGGCGCCTGCCGAGCCGGAGCCGACGCCGGCCTCGGATGAGCTGCCCAGCGGGAAGGCGTTGTTCGCGGCGAACAGCAGCCCGTTGTCGGAGTGGTGGAGCTCGGCGGCGAACGAGCCGAAGCCGGCCACGCCGCCGCCGTCGCGCCGCGAGACGACGCCGATCTTCGACGAGACCCTGTCGGCGTGGTTCCGCAGCGACGATCCGCCGGCGGCTGCGAAGGTGGCCTCGACGGCGGGTGAGTCCACTTCGGACGAGCCGGAGAGCGCCAAGGCGGCCAGCGGCTGGGACTTCGCGGTCGACGAGAACTGGCGCGCGGTCCAGGCGGCGTCCCAGGTGGAGCCGAAGACCTTCACCGACGCGGGCCTGCCGAAGCGCCGCCGCGGGGAGCAGCTGCTGCCCGGCAGTGCCGCCGCGGAGACCCCGGAGCCGAACCCGCAGCGGGAGATGCCGGTCCGCGACCCGGCCGACGTGCGGGGCCGGCTGAGCAGCTTCCAGCACGGCGTGAACCGCGCCCGCCACGCGAAGCGGGACCAGTCCGCGGAAGCCGCTGCGGGGCGGGAAAGCGCTACCAGCGCGGACGGAGACACTGCGACTACGCAGGGCAGCGCGGGTGCGGGCAGTGCCGCGCCGGGAGCTGCTGCTGCGGCGGGGACTGCTGCTGTGCCGGGATCCGCTGGGCAGGGGAGTGCCCCCGTGCCGGGCAGCGCCGCCGCGCAGGGGACTGGCGCAGTGCAGGAGGGTGCTGCCGCGCAGGAAGCTGCTGCGCAGGGGGATGCTGCTGCGAAGGCGAGCGCCGCGACGCAAGGGGTTAGCGCTGCGCAGGCGGGTGCCGCTGCGAAGGCGAGCGCCGCGGCGCAGGAAGGTGCCGCGGCGCAGCGGGAAAGCGCTGCCACTCCGGCGGAGGGCACCGCCGCCGGGACGGCGCAGCCGGAGACCGGCCTGCCGCGCCGCAAGCCGCGCCCGGGCGCGGAGGCGCCGCAGCTGGACAGCGGCCTCCCGCAGCGCGAGCCGAAGAGCACCGAGGCGACGGAGAGCGGACTACCCCGCCGCAAGCCGAAGGCCGGCGCGCAGGCGAAGGAAGCCGAAGGCGCCGAGGCCGCTCTCCCGAAGGCGAAGGATGCGGACGGCTCGTCGAAGCCCACCGCCACGGACAGCGGCCTGCCACGCCGCCAACCGAAACCCGAGCCAAAGCCCGAGCCCACCGCCACGAACAAGGGCCCCGAGCTACCCCAGCGCGAACCGAAGCCGTCCGCGGAGCCTCAGCCGGAGCCCGGCCTGCCGCAGCGTCAGGCGAAGCCTGCGGCGGGCGCGGACGCTCAGCCGGAGCCCGATTTGCCGCAGCGCCAGCCGAAGCCTGCCGAGAGCGGCCTGGCGCAGCGCCCGCCGGCCGAGACGGCTGCTGCTGCCGGGGCGGAGCCCGGCCTGCCGCAGCGGCAGCCGAAGTCTGCCGAGAGCGGCCTGCCGCAGCGCCAGCCGAAGCCTGCCGAGAGCGGCCTGGCGCAGCGCCCGTCGGCCGAGACGGCTGCTGCTGCCGGGGCGGAGCCCGGCTTGCCGCAGCGCCAGCCGCAGCCTGCCGAGGGTGCCGAAGCTCAGCCGGAGAACGGTTTGCCCCAGCGGCAGCCGGCCTCGGGGCAGGCCGAGAACGGCCTGCCCCGGCGCCAGCCGCGGCCGGTGGAGGGCACCGGGCTGTTCCAGCGTCCGGGCACCGGCGAGGGCACCGGCCTCTTCCAGAGGCCCGAACGCGCCGGTGCCCAGCAGCCCGGACCCGCCGGCGACCTACAGCCCGGACCCGGCGGCGGCCAGCAGCCCGAACCCGCCCGCGCCCAGCAGTCCGGACCCGGCGGCGGCCAGCAGTCCGGATCCACCCCGGACCGCCAGCCGGCCGGAGCGGAGGGTGTCCCGGGTGGCGCCTGGTCGTTCGCCTCGGACGAGAGTTGGGCGGCGGTTCAGACCGTCTCCTCGTCGTCGCCGTCGAACTTCACCGCGGCGGGGCTGCCCAAGCGGCGCCGCGGTGAGCAGTTGCTGCCCGGCAGCGCCCTGTCCCCGGGGGCGCCCGCCCCGGCACCGCGGACACGCCGTGACCCGCAGGATGTGCGTGGCAGGCTGAGCAGTTTCCAGCAAGGTGTTCAGCGTGGAAGGCACCGGACCGCTCAGTCCGCCGACCCCGAACAAGGAACCATGGAGGGTGAATGACCACGCCGCAGCCACAGAACCAGTTCGGATGGCTGGTCAATGATTTCGCCGAGCGTGTGCCTGGCGTAGCGCACGCGGTGGTCGTTTCGGCCGACGGCCTGCTGCTGACCGCTTCGAACCGGTTGCCGCTCGACCGCGCCGACCAGCTCGCCGCGGTGGCCTCCGGGCTCGTCAGCCTGACCCAGGGCGCGGCGCGGTGCTTCGAAGCCGGTGCGGTCAACGAAACCGTCGTGGAGATGGAACTCGGGATCATGATCCTGATGTCCATCAGCGACGGCTCGTGCCTGGCGGTCCTGGCCGCCCCGAACTGCGACATCGGCCAGGTCGCCTACGAGATGACCATGCTGGTCGACCGGGTGGGCCAGATCCTCACCCCCGAACTGCGGGCTCAGCTGCAGGGAGCCGGTGGCCCCCTGATCGGTGAACCGGTGGGATGATGCCGACATGACCACGGGATCCGAGAGTGGCTCCCCATCCGGCGGCGAACCGGAGCCGACGTTCGCCGACGTGATGAACAGCTTCAGCCTGGACTCCGGGCGTGGCCGCTGGAAGCGCAAGAAGCAGCGCGACCAGCAGCCCGGGACCGAAACGGCCGAGGCCCCCGAAGCACCGCAGGCCGAGCAGGCGCCGCCGGTGCCCCAGCCGTCACCGCAACCGGCACCCGCGCCGCGACCGGAGCCGGAGCACCCGGCCCGGCCGGCGAGCCTCTTCGACTCCTCGCCGGGCAGCGGGTTCTTCGACCCGGTGCAGCCCCCGCAGCCGGCCCCGCGCGTGCCGTCGCGCCGCGAGGAGCCGGAGCTCCACCCCGCCGAGGAGACCGCGGTGGTGCGCCCCTACGCGCTCACCGGCGGCCGCACCAAGGCCCGGGTCGCCCTGGAACTGGAGACGCTGATCTCCGTCCAGGACGCCGTCCTCGCCCGGCTCGACGCCGGCGCGCTGACGGTGCAGTTCGAGCACCGCTCGATCATGGAAGAATGTCGTACACCGCGGTCGGTCGCGGAGGTCGCAGCGCTGCTGCGGGTCCCGATCGGCGTGGCCAGAGTCCTCATCAGCGACGCCGCCGATGCTGGTCTGGTCACCGTGCACCGCACGGTGTCGACCAACGACGACGCCGAGGCGCATCTCATGTTGATGGAAAGGGTGTTGAGTGGACTCCGTCGGCTTTAAGGCACCGCGGCAGGCCGCGCCGCAGACCATGACCTCGGCGAAGATCGTGGTCGCCGGTGGTTTCGGTGCCGGCAAGACCACCTTCGTCGGCTCGGTCTCGGAGATCGTGCCGCTCACCACCGAGGCGATGATGACCGACGCGAGCCGCGGCATCGACAACCTCGACCAGACACCCAACAAGGCCACCACCACCGTGGCCATGGACTTCGGCCGGGTGTCGCTGGACAAGGACCTGATCCTGTACCTGTTCGGCACGCCCGGTCAGCAGCGGTTCTGGTTCATGTGGGACGACCTGGTCCGCGGCGCGATCGGTGCCGTGGTGCTCGCGGACACGCGGCGGCTGGCGGACTCGTTCGCGCCGGTCGACTTCTTCGAGGACCGCAGGCTGCCCTACATCATCGGCGTCAACACGTTCGACGGGCAGCTGCACCACGAGCTGAGCGACGTGCGCGAGGCGCTGGCGATCGACGAGAGCATTCCGATCGTGCGCTGCGACGCCCGCGACCGCGAGTCGACCAAGCAGACGCTGATCACGCTGGTCGAGTACGCGATGCGGCAGTGGATCGCGATGCGCACGGCCGGCGCGCGCTGACGCCGGCGAGGTAGCTGGGGAAGTGCCGGGCGGGGGCCCGGCACCCGTCCGGACGACGCCGTCGTCGTGCTGTCCGCCTTCTGAATCGTTACGGTCCCGCGCTGGATGTCGCCGCGGTCACGCTTGGGTTTGCGATAGTAGGAAGTCCAAGTATTTTTGAGGCATGAACGCCTCACTTCACCGGCCCGTGCACCCGGTGCGGTTCGTCACCGCCTCGAGTCTGTTCGACGGGCACGACGCTTCGATCAACATCATGCGGCGCATCCTGCAGTCGCAGGGTGCGGAGGTCGTCCACCTCGGGCACAACCGGTCGGTGGACGAGGTCGTCACGGCCGCGATCAGCGAGGACGCCCACGGCATCGCGATCAGCGCTTACCAGGGCGGCCACGTGGAGTACTTCAGCTACCTCGTCGAGCTGCTGAACGAGCGCGGCGCCGGGCACATCAAGGTGTACGGCGGCGGGGGCGGCGTCATCGTCCGCGAGGAGATTGAGCTGCTGCACTCCCGCGGCGTCGCCCGCATCTTCTCCCCGGACGACGGCCTCCAGCTGGGCCTGCCGGGCATGGTCAACCTGATGATCAAGGAGTGCGACTACGACCTGGCCGAGGTGCCGGCCGGGTCGGACGACGACCTGCTGGCCGGGGACGTCCCGTCGCTCGCGCGGTTCATCACCCAGCTGCAGGCCGGCAGCGTGACCGAGGACCGGCTCGCCCGCATCACCGAGGCGGCGCGGGCCCGCACGGTCCCGGTCCTGGGCATCACCGGCACCGGCGGCTCGGGCAAGTCGTCGCTGACCGACGAGCTGCTCCGGCGCTTCCGGCTGGACCAGGAGGACAAGCTGCGCATCGCGGTGCTGGCGGTCGACCCGACCCGGCGCCGCGGCGGTGGTGCGCTGCTCGGCGACCGGATCCGGATGAACGGCCTGGACGGGGCGCAGGTCTACTTCCGCTCGATGGCCACCCGCCAGGCCAGCGGTGAGGTACCCGACGGCCTGGACGAGGCCGTGCTGGCGTGCAAGGCCGCGGGTTACGACCTGGTGGTCGTCGAGACGCCGGGCATCGGGCAGGGCGACGCGGGCATCGTGGACCACGTCGACTACTCGCTGTACGTGATGACGCCGGAGTTCGGCGCCGCGTCGCAGCTGGAGAAGATCGACATGCTCGACTTCGCCGACGTGGTGGCGATCAACAAGTTCGAGCGCCGCGGCGCCGAGGACGCGCGCCGCGACGTGGCGCGCCAGCTGGTGCGCAACCGCGAGGCGTTCGGGGCCTCGCCCGAGGACATGCCGGTGTTCGGCACCAGCGCCGCGCGCTTCAACGACGACGGTGTGACCGCGCTGTACCAGTACCTGCGCGACGCGCTCGCCGAGCGCGGCCTGTCGGTGTCGGCGGGCCAGCTGCCGAAGGTGGAGGCCAAGGTGTCCACCGGGGCGACGGTGATCATCCCGCCGTCGAAGGAGCGCTACCTCGCCGACATCGCCGCCACCGTGCGCGGCTACCACGAGAAGACGCGGGACCAGGTCGCGGCCGTGCGCAAGGTCGACCAGCTGCGCGCCGCGAAGGGGGCGCTGGCCGCGGACGGCGCGGACACCGGCCCGATCGAGGCGCTGCTGGCGAAAGCGGAGTCCGAGGTGGACCCGTCGGTGGCCGGGCTGCTGGAGCGGTGGGACGAGCTGGCCGAGTCCTACCGGCAGGAGGAGCTGGTCGTCCGCATCCGGGACAAGGAGCTGCGCACCCAGCTGTGGCGGGACACCCTGTCCGGCAACCGGATCCCGCGCGTGGCGCTGCCGCGCTACACCGACCGCGGCGAGCTGCTGTCGTTCCTGCGCCGTGAGCACCTGCCCGGCTACTTCCCCTACACGGCCGGCGTCTTCCCGTTCAAGCGGGAGGGTGAGGACCCGGCGCGCATGTTCGCCGGCGAAGGCGACGCGTTCCGCACCAACCGCCGGTTCAAGTACCTCTCGGCCGACTCCGAGGCGAAGCGCCTGTCGACGGCGTTCGACTCGGTGACGCTGTACGGGCACGACCCGGACACGCGACCGGACATCTACGGCAAGATCGGCACCTCCGGCGTGTCCATCGCGACGCTGGACGACATGAAGGCGCTCTACGACGGGTTCGACCTGACCGCGCCGAACACGTCGGTGTCGATGACGATCAACGGCCCCGCGCCGACGATCCTGGCGTTCTTCCTCAACACCGCGATCGACCAGCGGATGGACGCGTTCCGGGCCGAGCACGGGCGCGAGCCCACGCCGTCGGAGGCCGAGGACCTGCGCGAATGGACGCTGCGCCAGGTGCGCGGCACGGTGCAGGCCGACATCCTCAAGGAGGACCAGGGGCAGAACACCTGCATCTTCTCCACCGAGTTCAGCCTGCGCATGATGGCCGACATCCAGGAGTGGTTCATCGAGCACGGGGTGCGCAACTTCTACTCGGTGTCGATCTCCGGCTACCACATCGCCGAGGCGGGCGCGAACCCGATCTCGCAGCTGGCGTTCACGCTGGCCAACGGGTTCACCTACGTCGAGTCCTACCTCGCCCGGGGCATGCACATCGACGACTTCGCGCCGAACCTGTCGTTCTTCTTCTCCAACGGCATGGACGCCGAGTACTCGGTGCTCGGCCGGGTCGCGCGGCGCATCTGGGCGGTCGCGATGAAGGAGCGTTACGGCGCCAACGAGCGGTCGCAGAAGCTGAAGTACCACGTGCAGACCTCCGGCCGGTCGCTGCACGCGCAGGAGATGAGCTTCAACGACATCCGCACCACGCTGCAGGCGCTGTGCGCGCTGTACGACAACGCGAACTCGCTGCACACCAACGCCTACGACGAGGCGATCACCACGCCCACGGAGAACTCGGTGCGGCGCGCGATGGCCATCCAGATGATCATCAACAAGGAGTGGGGCCTGTCGAAGAACGAGAACCCGCTGCAGGGCTCGTTCATCATCGACGAGCTGACCGACCTGGTCGAGGAGGCCGTGCTCACCGAGTTCGACCGGATCGCCGAGCGCGGCGGCGTGCTGGGCGCGATGGAAACCGGGTACCAGCGCGGCAAGATCCAGGACGAGTCGATGCTGTACGAGCGGCTCAAGCACGAGGGCACGCTGCCGATCATCGGCGTGAACACGTTCCGCAACCCGCACCCGGAGGACGACGAGGTCGAGGTCGAACTGGCGCGCGCGACGGAGGAGGAGAAGCAGTCGCAGCTGACGCGGCTGGCCGACTTCCAGCAGCGGCACAGCCACGACGCCGAGCAGGCGCTCCAGGCGCTGCGCGAAGCCGCCACCCGGGGCGACAACCTGTTCGGGGTGCTGATGGACGCCGCGCGGGTGTGCTCGCTCGGCCAGATCACGGAGGCGTTCTTCGAGGTCGGCGGCCAGTACCGGCGCAACATCTGACGCGGACCGGGGAACCGGGTCGCAGCCGGTGTGATCCCGCTCCGGACGTCCGGATCGTCCGGAGCGGGAATAGCGCGCCCGGGTGCGGAAGTTGGGTCGGAGCATGAAGTTCGGGATCTCGACGTTCGTCACCGACGAAGGCATCCGTCCGGGCGCGCTCGGCCGCGCGCTCGAGGAGCGCGGGTTCGACTCGCTGCTGCTCGCCGAGCATTCGCACATCCCGGTCAGCCGGGAAAGCCCCTACCCGGGCGGCGGTGAGCTGCCGCGCGTCTACTACCGCACCCTCGACCCGTTCGTGGCGCTGACCGCGGTCGCCGCCGAGACCCGTGACCTGCTGCTCTTCACCGGCGTCGCCCTGCTGGTCCAGCGGGACGTCATCCACACCGCCAAGGAGGTGGCCAGCCTCGACCTGCTCTCCGGCGGTCGGGTGGCCTTCGGCGTCGGCGTGGGCTGGAACCGCGAGGAGATGCGCAACCACGGCACCGACCCGCGCACCCGCGGCGCCCTGATCGACGAGCAGATCCAGGCGCTCAAGGCGATCTGGACCCAGGACGAGGCCGAGTTCCACGGCGAGCACGTCGACTTCGACCCCATCTGGCAGTGGCCCAAGCCGGTGCAGCGCCCGCACCCGCCGATCTACGTCGGCGGCGAGAGCGAGGCCGCGCTCACCCGGCTCGCCAAGCACGCCGACGGCTGGATGCCCCGCGCCCACACCCCGCCGGAGGAGATCAAGCGGGTCCGCGCCTGGCTGGCCGAGCAGGGCCGCACCGACGTCCCGTTCACCGTCTTCGGCGCGGGTCGCAGCGAGGAGGCGCTGGCGGGGTACGCCGAGGCCGGCGTGGAGCGCGTGACGTTCCTGCTCGGCACCCGCCCCGAGCCGGAGACGCTGACCAAGCTGGACGAGCTCGCCGCACTCGTGGAGGGCTACCGGTGAAACTGGGCATTTCGACGTTCGTCACCGACGAGAGCGCGCGGCCGGACGTGCTGGCCAAGGCGGTCGAGGACCGCGGGTTCGACGCCCTGTTCGTCGCCGAGCACTCGCACATCCCGGTCAGCCGGGACACCCCGTACCCGGCGGGCGGTGAGATGGCGCGCGCCTACTACCGCGCGCTCGACCCGTTCGTCGCGCTGACCGCGGCCGCCGCCGCGACCACGACGCTGAAGCTGGGCACCGGCATCACCCTGCTGATCCAGCGGGACGTCCTGCACACCGCGAAGTCCGTCGCGAGCCTGGACCTGTTGTCCGGCGGGCGGTTCCTGTTCGGGGTGGGCGTGGGCTGGAACCGCGAGGAGATGCGCAACCACGGCACCGACCCGCGCACGCGCGGGGCGCTGCTGGACGAGCAGATCCAGGCACTCCGGACAGTGTGGACGAACGACGAGGCCGAGTTCCACGGTGTGCACGTGAACTTCGACCCGGTGTTCCAGTGGCCCAAGCCCGAGCGGGACGTGCCGGTCTACATCGGAGGCAACAGCGCCGCGGCCCTGGAACGTGCGAAGCGGCTGGGAGCCGGCTGGCTGCCCAACGCCCTGCGCGACCCGGAAGCGGCGGCCGAGCAGGTGGCGCAGGCCGGATCGGTGCCGGTGACCGCGACGTCCGCCCCGCCGGACCCGGCGCTGCTGGACGCCTACGCCGAGGCCGGTGCCGAGCGCGTCACGCTGGGCCTGCCGGCCGCCTCCGAGGGTGACACCCTGCGCCGGCTCGACGCGCTGGCCGCGCTGGTGCCGCGGTTCAGCTGAGCGGGCTGCGGGGCGGGCGGTAGTGGTGGCGCTCTGCGCCGGTGCGGGGTGCTCGTGCCGCATCAGCTGGGCGAGGGTTGCGGGGCTGCGGTGCCGTGGCCGGCATGTGGCAGTGGTGCAGGCATTCTGCGCCGGTGCGGGTGCTCGTGCCGCATCACCTGGGCGAGGGTTGCGGGGCTGCGGTGCCGTGGCCGGCATGTGGCAGTGGTGCAGGCGCTCTGCGCCGGTGCGGGTGCTCGTGCCGCATCAGCTGGGCGAGGGTTGCGGGGCTGCGGTGCCGTGGCCGGCATGTGGCAGTGGTGCAGGCATTCTGCGCCGGTGCGGGGTGCTCGTGCCGCGCGTCAGTCGACCAGTGATCCCAGGGCTCGGGTGCCGGCGGTGAGCGCCGCGGGCAGCGTGCGGTAGTAGCGGGACGGCGCGCTGCTCAGGACGACCACCACGTACCGGGCGTCCTCGCCGAGCAGGCCCGTCGTGTTGTATACAGCCTGCGTACCGCTGGTGCCCCAGCCCTGCTTGATCGCCCACGTCGTGCCCGGCAGCGCGTCCGGGATGCCGAAGAACTGGTTCGTCCCGTCCGAACCGGCCTGGGACGCGTGGTACATCGCGTTGTAGAGCAGGTCGCGGCCCGCTTGCGGCAGGGTGTCCTCGATGTAGTTGTAGACCTTGACCACGTCCGCGGCGGTGATCTTCGTCGAACCCCACTGGCCCGGCGAGGACGGCGGTTCGGTGCCGGTCAGCTGCATCAGCTCCGCCATGCGGGTCACGATCGCGGTGCCGCCCTGCTGCACCCACAGGCTGCTGGCGATGGTGTCGTCGCTGGCGGTGATCATCCGGGTCAGCCGGCTCTGGGTGGCGGAGTCCGGCAGCTCCCATTCGTTGTCCCGCAACACATCGAGCGCGATCAGCAGCTTGACCAGGGACATCGAGCAGAACTGCCGGTCGGCATCGAGCTGGGTCAGCACGACGCCGGTCTCCCGGTCGTACACCTCGATCCCGGCCTCGGCGCTCGCCACCTTCTCGCGCATCAGCGCCAGGGCCCGCGCGGCGATGTCGTCGTTCTCGGCAGGCGCCGGCGACGGGGAGGCGCTGGCGGTCGGCGTCGGATCGGGCTGCGCGCTCTGCGTCGCCGGCGCCGCCGGTGCGCTCACCTGCACGACCGAACTCGCCGAGGAAACCCGCGGCTGGTGCTGGATCGTGAAGGTCAGCATCGTGACGGCGCCGAACACGGCGGCCGGGAGCACGACCTTGCCGGCCGTCCTTCTTCTCATGCCCACACAAACGCGGGCTTGATCAGCGCCTGTTGCAGGCGGACCCCGGTTTTCCGTGATCTACAGGGAACTTACAGCCGCCTGCCAGACGGCTCCCGGCAATCGTGACGGCGAGCGACGAAAGGGTGTCAGCGCGTGTTGTCCAGCAGCAGGTGCACCGACAGCTCCAACCGGTTCGCCACGTCGGCGGCGGAGGCGCGCCGGGTGACCCACGCGACCAGGTTCGCCATCCACACGTCGGCGATGAGGTGGAAGACCGCGCGGTCGTGCTCGGTCGGCTCCGCGATGCCCATGGCGCGCGCGAACATGCTCTCCAGCAGCCGCCCGACCTGCTCGACCTCGGCGGCGGCCGTGGTGTCGGCGAACATGAACGCCCGGACCATCGCCTCGGTCAGGTGCGGATCGCGCTGCATCAGCCGGGTGTTGCGGCTGAGCACGAAGATGAGCCGCTCGCTCGGCGTGTCGCCCGGGATGCTCGACCGCTGCAGCTTCTCGTGCGCGCGCTCGAACTCCCGCGCCAGACCCGACACCAGCAGGTGGATCTTCGACGGGAAGTAGCGGTAGAGGGTGCCCAGCGCGACGTCGGCCTTCTCGGCCACCGCCCGCATCTGGACGGCGTCGTACCCGCCCTTGGACGCCAGCGCCAGGGTCGCGTCGATGATGCGCCGTCGCCGGTCCCGCTGCGCGGCGGACCCGAGCTCGTCGCTGGACAACGCGCTCATCCCGTTCTTGGGTGGGGTGGACGTCTTCGCTTTCGCGGCCATCGGCACCTGCTCCGGAACTTGTTTCAGTTTCACCCGACAGCTTACCGGTCCGCCTGCTGATCTCGCGCATCGAGTGGATCTGGCCACAAAACTGAAACACGTTCTATAGTGAGCCGCATGTCAGTCCTCACCGCGGAGCAGCGCGCGCTCGCCGGGACGATCCGCTCCGGCGGCCGGAGCAGGGACGACCTGGCGGCCATCGGCGTGTTCGGCATCGGGGTGCCGGAGGAGCTGGGCGGCGCGGGCGGAACGGTCGCCGACGCCGTGGTGGCGGTCGAGGCGGCGGCGGCCGCGCTGGTGCCGGGGCCGGTGTTCGGGACGGTGCTGGCGGCGCTGGTGCTCGCGCGTCACGGCGAATCGCCGGTGGCGAAGGAGCTGCTCCCGGCGTTCGCGGACGGTTCGGCGAGCGCGGGGGTGGCGTTGTCGCCGGATGGGCCGGTGCTCGACGCGGACGCCACGCACGTCCTGGTGGCCGACGGTGACACCTGGAGCGTCCGCGAGTCCGGCGCGGAGGGGATCGAGTCGTTCGACCTGTCCCGCTCGTTCGGCCGGCTCCGCGACGGTGACGGGACGGTGTTCGAGGGCGGCGACCCGCGGATCTTCGCGGCGACGCTGGCCGCGGCCGAGGCGGCCGGGATCGCGCGGTGGTGCGTGGCGACGGCGGCGGAGTACGCGAAGGTGCGAGAGCAGTTCGGCCGGCCGATCGGGTCGTTCCAGGCGGTCAAGCACCTGTGCGCGGAGATGCTGTGCCGGGCCGAGCTGGCCGGGGCGCTGGCGTGGGACGCGGCCCGGGCGGCGGACGAGTCGCCGGAGCAGCACGAGTTCGCCGCGGCGGTCGCGGCTGCCGGGGCGCTGGACGCGGCGGTGGACACCGCGAAGGACTGCATCCAGGTGCTCGGCGGGATCGGCTTCACCTGGGAGCACGACGCGCACCGGTACCTGCGCCGCGCGGTGGCGCTGCGGCAGTGGCTGGGCGGTTCGGCGGCCTGGCGTCGCTCGGCAGCGTCGCTGGCGCTCGCGGGGGTGCGGCGGGACCTGGCGGTCGACCTGTCGGAGCACTTCGACCCGGCCGTGCGGGCCACCGTCGAGGAGATCGCCGCGCTGCCCGAGGGGGACCGGCGCGAGCGGCTGGCGTCCACCGGGTACCTGGTGCCGCACTGGCCCGCGCCCTACGGTCTGGACGCGACACCGGCGCAGCAGCTGGTGATCGACGCCGAACTGGCGCGGGCCGGGGTGCGGCGGCCCGATCTGGTGATCGGCGCCTGGGCCGTGCCGACCCTGCTGGAGCACGGCACGGACGAGCAGCGGCAGCGGTTCGTGCTGCCGACCCTGCGTGGCGAGCTGACCTGGTGCCAGCTGTTCAGCGAACCCGGCGCCGGTTCGGACCTGGCCTCGCTGCGCACGCGGGCCCGGCCGGTGGAGGGTGGGTTCGTGTTGTCCGGGCAGAAGGTCTGGACCTCGCTCGCGCGGGAGGCGGACTGGGCGATCTGCCTGGCGCGCACCGATCCGGACGCGCCCAAGCACCGGGGCATCACGTACTTCCTGGTCGACATGTCGTCGCCGGGGATCGACGTCCGGCCGTTGCGCGAGATCACCGGGGTGGAGCGGTTCAACGAGGTCTTCCTGGACGACGTGTTCGTCCCGGCGGAGAACGTGGTGGGCGAGGTGAACGGCGGCTGGCACCTGGCCCGGACGACGCTGGCGAACGAGCGCGTGGCGATGAGCGGGGGCTCGTCGGTGGGGGAGGCCGTGGAGACGCTGCTGGCGTCGGTGCGAGATCCGGACGGCGCGGTGCTGGAGCGGCTGGGCGCGCTGGTGGCGGAGGGGTCGGCGTGCGCGCTGCTCGACCTGCGCTCGACGCTGCGGCGGCTGGCCGGGCAGGACCCCGGGCCGGAGTCGAGCGTGCGGAAGCTGATCGGGGTGCGGCACCGGCAGGCCGCGGCCGAGGCCGCCCTGGAGCTGCTGGGCCCGCCGGGCGTGCTGGTGACCGGCGAGACCGCCCCGGTCCAGCACGAGTTCCTGCTGACGCGCTGCCTGAGCATCGCCGGCGGGACGACGCAGATCCTGCTGTCGGTGGCGGCGGAACGCCTGCTGGGGCTGCCGCGCTCCTGAAACTGTCGGTGGTCCCGCCTATGGTGATCACCGTGGAATGGACCGAGACGACCAGGGCGATCTTCGTGCCCTCGGACCCGCCCCGGGACGGTGTGCTCGCCGTCTGGGGTGACGAGCCGGGGCCGGTACCGGTCGAACTCGTGCTGCCCGCCGGCGCCGGCAAGTCCTTCCGCCGCACCAGGGTCGACGCGCACGTCCTCCCGCTCGCCGGCGCCATCCCGCGCCTGCTCGCCGTCAGCGACGGAAGCCCTTCGGTGCGGGCGTGGTCGGCGGCGGTCGCCGCGGGCCTGAACCTCGTCGCCCGCGGCCGGCTCCGGCGTCCGTCCGGTGTGGACAGCTGGCGCGCCGGGCCGCTCGACACCGCCGACGAGGACCTGCTGCGTGACCTGGCCGCCGCCCTGCCGCCCGAGGCGCACGCCCTCCCGCTGTCCGGCCTCAAGCGCATCCGCCTGCACTCGCCCGAAACGCTCGTCCGCGCGCTCTGGGACGCCACCGCCGACGTGCTCGGCCGCACCCCCGCGGCCCGCGTGGTCACCGACGGGCCCGCGCTCGGCGCGCAGATCCAGCTCCGCGTCGAGGTGCGTGAGACCGGCGACGACTTCGCGTTCACCGGCGTCCTCGCCGTGCGCAGCCGCGCCGACCCCAGCCTGGTCGTGGACGCGGCCGCGCTGTGGGACGCGCCGGAGGCCGTGTTGTCCCGCTTCGGTGAGCAGGTAGAGGCGCAGCTGCTCATCGGGCTGCGGCGCGGCGCCCGCGCGTGGGCTCCGCTGGGCCGCGTGCTCGACGCCGCCCCGCCCAGCGAGCTGACCCTGGACGACACCGAGGTCGTCGAGCTGCTCGACGGTGGCCGCGACGCCCTGGCGGCCGCCGGTGTCGAGGTGCTGTGGCCGCGCGGCGTGTTCGGCGAACCGCTGCGGGCCAAGGCGAGCGTGACGCCGTCGCCGGGCAGCGAGGGCGGGGCCGTGTTCCGGCTGACCGACCTGCTGCGGTTCCGCTGGCAGCTCAGCCTGGGCGGCGGAACCCTCAGCGAGGCCGAGGTCACCGCGCTCGCCGAGGCCAAGCGCCCGCTGGTGCGCCTGCGCGGGCAGTGGGTGCGCGCCGACTCCCACCTGCTGGCACGCCTGCGTCGCGCGCGCCCGGCTGTCACCGGCGCGCAGGCGCTGGCCGCGGCCCTGACCGGCGAGCTGCGGCTCGACGACGAGGAGCTGGACTTCGCCGCCCCGCCCGCGCTCGACCGTCTCGTGCACCGGTTGCGTGCCCCGGCCGGGCCGGTCGAGCCGGATCCGGCGTTGCAGGCCACGCTGCGGCCGTACCAGCGGACCGGGCTGTCGTGGCTGGTCCGGATGACCGAGCTGGGCCTCGGCGGTGTTCTCGCCGACGACATGGGCCTGGGCAAGACGATCCAGCTCATCGCCCTGCACCTGCACCGCCGCCCGTCGGGGCCGACGCTGGTGCTGTGCCCGACGTCGCTGCTGGGCAACTGGGAGCGTGAGTTCGCCCGGTTCGCGCCGAAGGTCCCGGTGCGGCGGTTCCACGGCGGGCGGCGGCACCTGGACGACCTGGCGCCCGACGAGGTCGTCCTCGCCACCTACGGTGTGCTGCGCCGCGACCGGGCGACGCTGTCCGAAGTGGACTGGGGGCTGGTCGCGGCCGACGAGGCGCAGCACGTCAAGAACCCGCTTTCGGTGACGGCGAAGGAACTCCGCAGGATCCCGGCCGCGGCGCGCGTCGCGTTGACCGGCACGCCGATGGAGAACCGGCTCACCGAACTGTGGTCCATTCTGGACTGGACGACGCCGGGGCTGCTCGGCACGCTGGAGCACTTCCGCCGCACGATCGCGCGCCCGGTCGAGCGCGACCGCGACGCCCGCGGTGCCGAACGCCTGGCCGCGACGGTGCGGCCGTTCCTGTTGCGGCGCCGCAAGACCGACCCGGACATCGCGCCGGAGCTGCCGCGCAAGACCGAGACCGACCGGTACGTGCCGCTGACCACCGAGCAGGCCACCCTGTACGAGGCGGTGGTGCGGGAGAACCTGGCGGTGATCCGCGAGTCGCGGGGCGTGCAGCGGCGCGGGCAGGTGCTCAAGCTGCTGACCGAGCTGAAGCAGATCTGCAACCACCCGGCGCAGTACCTCGCGGACAGCGGGCCGGTCGCCGGGCGGTCGGGCAAGCTCGCCGCGTTCGAGGAGCTGCTGGACGTGATCCTCGACGAGGGCGAGAGCGTGCTGGTGTTCAGCCAGTACGTGCGGCTGTGCCGGCTGCTGGAGGCGCGGCTGACCGAACGGGGGCTGCCGGTGCAGCTGCTCTCCGGTGCCGACTCGGTGCGGCAGCGGGAGGAGATGGTGGCGCGGTTCCAGCGCGGTGACGTGCCGGTGTTCCTGCTGTCGCTCAAGGCGGGCGGGGTCGGGCTGAACCTGACCCGCGCGACGCACGTCATCCACTACGACCGGTGGTGGAACCCGGCGGTGGAGGACCAGGCGACCGACCGGGCGTACCGGATCGGGCAGGACCGGCCGGTGCAGGTCCACCGGCTCATCGCGGAGGGCACGCTGGAGGAGCGGATCGCCGGGGTGCTCGCGGAGAAGCGCGGCCTGGCCGAACGCGTGATCGGCGCGGGGGAGGACTGGATCACGGAGCTGAGCGACGAGGAGCTGACGGAGCTCGTCCGCCTGGGGAAGCCGGGATGAGCGCGCGCAGGGGCCGCGGCCGGGGCTCTCGGCACCGTGATGAAGGCACCCATCGCGACGCGCGTCCACCTGGAGCGGGTGATCAACCTGGGGTTGCCCGGTCCACGCCCCAGTCCCACAGCGCTTGCAGCACCGGCCCCAGGCGCTCCCCGTCGGGGCTGAGCCGGTACCGGGTCCGGGGCGGCCGGCCGCGCTCGCGATGCCGTTCCACGACCCCGCTGCTCGTGAGGTGCGCCAGCCGCTCGGACAGGACCTTGTCCGACAGCGCGGGCAGCCGCTCCCGCAGTTCGCTGAACCCGAGCTCACCGCGCAGCAGCTCGCGGATCACCAGGGTCGTCCAGCGGCCGCGCAGGACATCCAGGGTCATCTCCACCGGGCAGGACGGCGTCGGTGCGCCCACTTCCGCGAGCGGATCCGCGGGCAGGCCCGGGCGGCTAACCGTTTGGTGAGTCACGGGGCGGTCTCCTAGCGTTCGCGGGCGTCGTCAACCGAAAGGATGGTCCACCATGCCACGCCCTCTCGCTGATCGCCCGGAAGACGTGCCCGCCGTGTTCGCCGAGCGGTTCAACACCGGTGACCCCGCCGCGATCGCCGAGCTGTACGAACCCGGCGCCGTGTTCGTCGCCTCGCCGGGCTCGCCGCTGACCGGCGCCGACGCGCATGCCGCCAACGCCCGGTTCCAGGCCCTCGGCGTGCCGATCACGGTCCGGCCGCGGCAGGTCTACGCCACCGGGGAGATCGCCCTCCTGATCGTGGACTGGGTGATCGACGGCACCGACCGCGAAGGCCGCCCGGTGCGCATCGACGGGACCGCCACCGACATCACCCGCCGCGGCGGCGACGGGCGGTGGCGCTACGTGGTGGACAACCCGTTCGGCCTCGCCGGCTAGCCCCGCTGGTCGCGCAGCCAGCGCAGGTACGTCCACTCCAGGAAGCGCTCCACCCCGCGCACCACGTGCGCCGACCGGATCGACGGGAACACGTCGAACGCGTGCTGCGCCCCCGGCAGCTCCGCGTACGCCACCGGCTGCTCGGACGTCTCCCGCAGGCGGCGGACGAACTCGTGCGCCTCCCGGACCGGCACCAGCGAATCGTGCGCGCCGTGGATCACGAAGAACGGCGGCGCCTTCTCGGTGATCCGGTCCAGCGGCGACGCGGCGATGTAGTCGTCCAGGAACCGCACCGGGTCCTTGCCCACCACGTACCTCGCCAGCAGCCCGTGCAGCCGCTGCTTGCTCGCCGGCGAACCGCTCGTCGCGGCGAAGTCGTACACGCCGTAGTGCGGGGCGCACGCCTGCACCGACGTGTCCGCCTCGGCGAAACCCGGCTGCAGGCCGGCGTCGTTCGGGGTCAGCGCCAGCAGCGCCGCCAGGTGACCGCCCGCCGAACCACCCGTCGCGGCCAGGAACGACGGGTCACCGCCGTACTCATGGATGTGCTCCCGGATCCACGCCACCGCTCGCTTCACCCCGACGATGTGGTCCGGCCAGTGCGCCTTCGGCGACAGCGGGTAGTTCACCGCCACGCACACCCACCCGCGCTGCGCCATGTGCAGCATCAGCGGGATGCCCTGGTGGTCCTTGCTGTCGATCATCCACGCGCCACCGTGGATCTGCAGCAGCACCGGCCGCCCCTCGACCGGCTCCCGCGGCCGGTAGATGTCCATCAGGAACCGCTTGCCGCCCGGCGCGTACGCCAGGTTGCGGTCCCGCCGCACGTCCGGGTTGCGCATCCGGAACGGCAGCACCAGTTGGCCCCACGGCGTCGCCAGGTCCTTCGCGTCCGGCGGCCGCGACAGGTCCGCCACGTACTCCGGCCCGAGCGCCTCGGCCAGCGCGTCCTCCACCGCGCCCCGGGCCCGCTGCGAGGTGACGATCAGCGACCCCAGCCCGGCGGCCGAGGCCGCGGCCAGGCCGAGCCCGACCCGGTCCGGCACCGACCGCGCACCGTGCCGCGCCAGGTGCGCCGCCGTGTCGGCCGCGGTCAGCGCGAGCAGGTGCGGCGCCAGTTCCCCGGTCAGCCACCCGGCGAAGAACGCGGGCACCGAGGCCCGCACCCCCGGCACCGGGCGGAGCGCGTTCGCGGTCAGGGCCAGCTGGATCGCCCGGCGGGTGAGGAAACGGGGTCGCATACTCCGTGATCGTAGTCAATCTCGCTTACCCTTATCAGGTGCGACCGCTGAGTGGACTCGACGCCAGTTTCCTGTACCTGGAAACGTCTTCGCAGGTGCTGCACGTGTGCGGACTGCTCACGCTGGACGGATCGACCATACCGGGCGGATATCGCTTCCCCGAGTTCAAGCGCGTGCTCGCCGAGCGCATCGCCGCGATCCCGGAGTTCCGCCGGAAACTGCACAATTCGCCGCTGAACTTCCTGCACCCGGTGTGGGTGGAGGACGACGCGTTCGACATCGACCACCACCTGCACCGGGTCGCCGCCGCGGCGCCCGGCGATCGCGAGACGCTGGCCGAGCTGTGCGCCCACTTCGCCGGGCAGCCGCTCAACCGCGGCCGCCCGCTGTGGGAGCTGTACGTGATCGAGGGCCTCCCGGACGACGGGGTCGCGGTGATGTTCAAGATGCACCACGCGACCGTCGACGGCGTCGGCGGCGCGAGCCTGATCGCCTACCTGGCCGGCCCCGAACCGGGTGAACTTCCGCCGTTGCCCGAGCCCGAGCGCAACCCCGCGCCGCCCTCGCACCTCGAGCTGCTCCGCACCAGCGTGCAGGAGCTGGCGCGGCGCCCGGTGGAGATGGCGAAGCTGCTGCCCGGCCTGGCCGGGATGGCGCCCCGCTGGCTCGGGCGCGCCCTGCGCCGCCAGGGCATGCCGGTGCCGTTCACCGCGCCGCGCACCTCGTTCAACTCGACCATCTCCAGCGTCCGCGCCATCGCCTACGGCACCGTCGAGCTGGACGACGTCAAGACCGTGAAGAACGCCTTCGGGGTGAAGGTGAACGACGTGATCCTGGCGTTGTGCGCGGGCGCGCTGCGCCGGTACCTCCAGGCGCGCGGCGAGCTGCCCACGGACCCGCTGGTGGCGACCGTCCCGGTGTCGACGCTGGACCGCACCAGCCAGGAGGGCGACAGCAACAACAAGGTGTCCGCGTTCTTCGCGACCCTGCCCACGCACCTGCCGGAGGCCGCCGCCCGGGTCTACGCGGTCGCGGAGAGCAACCGCCAGGCCAAGGAGCACCACCACTCGATCGACGCGGACATGCTGCAGGACTGGGCCCAGTTCGCCCCGTCCGGCCTGTTCGGGCTCGCGGTCCGGGCCTACTCCGCGCTGCGGCTGGCCGACAAGCACCCGGTGGTGCACAACCTGGTCGTCTCCAACGTGCCCGGCCCGCCGATGCCGCTGTACTTCGTCGGCGCGCGGATCACCGCGTTCTACCCGCTCGGCCCGGTGTTCCACGGCGCCGGGCTGAACGTGACCGTGCTGTCCTACGCGGGCAAGGTCGACATCGGCCTGCTCGCCGCGCGAGAACTCGTTCCAGATCTGTGGTCGCTGGCCGACGCGATGCGCGAGGAGATGACGGAACTGCTGCACGCGGCCTCGACCCTTGCCTGAACGCCACTCCTCGGCTAAGACTAGAACAGGTTTCAGTCTTGCTGCCGAGGAGCCGGTGTGGACTTCACCCTGGACGCGACCCAGGCCGAGATCGCCGCGCTGACCGCGGAGGTCCTGGCCCGGGATCCCGAGCACGCGTGGCCGGCGCTGGCGAAGGCCGGCCTGCTCGCGCTCGCCCTGCCGCCCGAGCTGGGCGGGGACGGGCTCGGGCCGGCCGAGGTCGCGGTGGTGCTGACCGAGGTGGGCCGGGCGGGCGCGCAGGTGCCCGCGCTCGCGGCCCTCGCGCTCGGGGTGCTGCCGCTGAACCGGCTGGGCGGGCCGGAGCAGCGGGCGCGGTGGCTGCCGGAGATCGCCTCCGGCGAGGTGGTCGTCACCGCCGCGCTGCACGAACCGTCCGCGCCGTTCGTCACGCAGCCGTCGACCGAGGCCGTGGCCGCGGACGGGGGCTGGGCGCTGACCGGCACGAAGACCCTGGTGCCGTCGTTGCCGGAGGCCCGGTGCGTGCTCGTGCCGGCCACGCTGCCGTGGGGCACCGGCGTGTTCCTCGTCGATCCCCGGGCCGACGGCGCGCAGGTGCACGGCACGTCGCTGCGCCTGTCCGGGGTTCGGGTGGGGGAGGCGGACCTGCTGCGTGACGGATCGGTGGCCGACCTGCACCGGTTCGCGCTCGCCGGTGCGGTCGCGCTCGGCGACGGCGCCGTGGCCGGGGCGCTCGCGCTGACCACCGAGCACGTGCGGCGGCGCGAGCAGTTCGGCCGTCCACTCGCGACGTTCCAGGCGGTCGCCCAGCAGATCGCCGACGTCTACATCACCTCCCGCACGCTGCACCTGGCCGCGTTGTCCGCCGTGTGGCGGCTCGCCGAGGGGCTCGATCCGGACGAGGACCTGGCCGTGGCCGCGTACTGGCTCGCCGAGGAGGCGCCCAAGGCGCTCGCGTCGTGCCACCACCTGCACGGCGGCCTGGGCGTCGACATCACCTACCCGCTGCACCGCCACTACGGGATGGTCAAGGAACTCGCCGTGGTCACCGGCGGCGCGAGCACGCGGCTGGACCGGCTCGGCGACCTGGTGGAGGGCTGATGCACATCGAACTGACCGCGTCGCAACGGAAACTGCGGGACGAGCTGCGCGAGTACTTCGCCGGGCTGATCACGCCGGAGGAGCGGCAGGCGCTGCTGCGGGAGCGGCACGGCGAGGTCTACCGCCGCATCGTGCGGCGCATGGGCAGCGACGGGCGGCTCGGCGCCGGGTGGCCCGAGGAGTACGGCGGCGGCGGGTTCGGCGACCTCGAACAGCACCTCTTCGCCGACGAGGCCGCCCGCGCCGACGTGCAGCTGCCGTCGGTGACGCTGCAGACCGTCGGGCCGACCCTGCAGGAGTACGGCACGCCCGAGCAGAAGGCGTTCTTCCTGCCGAAGATCCTCGCCGGCGAGGTGCACTTCGCGATCGGCTACACCGAACCCGGCGCCGGCACGGACCTGGCGTCCCTGCGCACCACCGCGGTGCGCGACGGCGAGTCCTATGTGGTCAACGGGCAGAAGATCTTCACCACCGGCGGCCACGACGCCGACTACATCTGGCTGGCCGTGCGCACCGATCCGGACGCGCCCAAGCACAAGGGCATCTCGATCCTCATCGTCGACACCAGCGACCCCGGCTACTCGTGGACGCCGATCATCACCTGCGACGGCGCGCACCACGTCAACGCCACCTACTACTCCGACGTCCGGGTGCCGGTGTCGATGCGCGTCGGCGAGGAGAACCAGGGCTGGAAGCTGATCACCACGCAGCTCAACCACGAGCGGGTCATGCTCGGCCCGGCCGGGCGGATCGGCGGGCTCTACGACCGGGTGCGCGCCTGGGCCGCCGCCCGGGACCTGCTCGGCGAGCTCGCCGCGCGCCGCGCGCTGGGCGAGACGCTCGCCGTGGTGCGGATCAACGAGCTGCTCAACTGGCAGGTCGCGGCGGCGGACCTGGACATCGCGGACGCCTCGGCGACCAAGGTGTTCGGCTCGGACCGCATCCAGCGCGTGGCGCGGCTGATGGAGGGGATCGTGGCGCGGCACGGCGATCTGTCCGATCCGGACACCGCCGCGCTGGTGGAGTGGCTGGACGTGCTGGCGCGACGCAACATCGTGCTGACCTTCGGGGGTGGCGTGAACGAGATCCAGCGGGAACTGATCGCGATGGCCGGGCTGAAGCTGCCGAGGGTGCCGCGATGAGCGTCGAGGAGGCCGCGGCCCGGATCCGCGCCCAGGGCGAGTCGTCCCGGCGCCTGGCGCGCGATCCGGTCAACCAGGCGATGATCAACAACTGGGTCGAAGCGATCGGCGACGCCAACCCCCGGTACGCCGAGGGGATCGCGCCGCCGGCGATGGCCCAGGTGTGGACGATGAACGGCCTGCACGGGCAGCGCGCCGCGGACGACCCGCTGGGCGCGATGATGGCCGTGCTCGACGAGGCCGGGTACACGTCCGTGGTCGCGACGAACTCCGAGCAGACCTACCACCGCTACCTGCGGGTCGGCGAGCACGTGTCGGCCTCGACCGCGCTGGAGTCGGTGGTGGGGCCGAAGCGCACCGCGCTGGGCGAGGGCTGGTTCGTCACCACCCGCACGTCCTGGTACGTCGGCGACGAGCTGGTCGCCGACATGCTGTTCCGGGTGCTGAAGTTCGCGCCGCCGCCCTCGTCACCGGGTGCGTTGCGGCCGGTGATCAGCCGGGACACCGAGTTCTTCTGGGCGGGCACGAAGGCCGGTGAGCTGCGGATCCAGCGCTGGGGTGACGTGCTGCGGCACCCGCCCGGGCCGATGCCACCGGACGGCGACCTGGACGCGAAGCCGGACTGGGTGGTGGCGAGCGGGCGCGGCACCGTCTACAGCTACGTGGTGCACCACCGGCCGGCCGTGCCCGGCAAGCAGCTGCCGTTCGTGATCGCGCTGGTCGAGCTGGAGGAGGGCGTGCGGATGCTGGGCGAACTGGTCGGCGCGGATCCCGCGGAGGTCCACATCGGACTGCCGGTGACCGCGACGTTCCTGAAGGTGGACGACGACCTGACGCTGCCGGCCTGGCGGGTGGCGCGATGATCGCCGCCGGAACCGAGCTGCCCGAACTGGCCTTCGACGTCACGCCGACGTTCGTGATCAGCACGGCCCTGGCCACGCGGGACTTCCAGGACGTGCACCACGACCGGGCGGAGGCGGTCGCGCGCGGGTCGAAGGACATCTTCCTCAACATCCTCACCGACACCGGCCTGGTGCAGCGGTTCGTCACCGACTGGGCGGGGCCGGACGCGCTGGTGCGCTCGATCAAGATCAAGCTGGGGGTGCCCTGCTACGCCGGGGACCGGCTGGTGTTCACCGGGCGGGTCGCGTCGGTGGACGGGCGGGTCGCGGTGGTCGAGGTGACCGGGACCGGTGGACTGGGGTCGCACGTGAGCGGCACGGTGACCGTGGAGCTGGCGGCATGACACTGTCGGGCAAGGCGGCGATCGCCGGGATCGGCGCGACGGAGTTCTCCAAGGACTCGGGGCGCAGCGAGCTGCGGCTGGCGGCCGAGGCCGTGCGGGCGGCACTGGACGACGCCGGGCTGCGCCCGTCCGATGTGGACGGACTGGTGTCGTTCACGATGGACGGCAACGCCGAGATCGCGGTGGCGCGGGAGCTGGGCATCCCGGAGCTGACGTTCTTCAGCCGCGTCCACTACGGCGGCGGTGCGGCGGCGGCGACGGTGCAGCAGGCGGCGATGGCGGTCGCCACCGGGGTGGCCGACGTGGTGGTGGCCTACCGGGCGTTCAACGAGCGGTCCGGGCACCGGTTCGGGCAGGTGTCGTCCGCGGCGGCCGGGCAGGTGAACTCGTCGGGGGTGGACAACGCGTTCCACTACCCGATGGGGCTGGCGACCCCGGCGGCCACCGTCGCGATGGTGGCTCAGCGGTACCTGCACGACTACGGTGCGTCGACCGAGGACTTCGGCCGGGTGGCGGTGCTGGACCGCAAGCACGCGGCGACGAACCCGGACGCGTGGTTCCACGGCAAGCCGATCACGCTGGCGGAGCACCAGGCGTCGCGGTGGATCGCCGAGCCGCTGCGGCTGCTGGACTGCTGCCAGGAGTCCGACGGCGGGGTCGCGCTGGTGATCACCAGCGTCGAGCGGGCCCGGGACCTGCGCCGCCCGCCCGCGGTGATCGCCGCGGCGGTGGCGGGCAGCGGGCCGGACCAGTACATCATGACCAGCTACTACCGGGACGAGCTGGCGGGACTGCCCGAGATGGGGGTGGTCGCGCGGCAGCTGTGGGCGCAGGCCGGGGCCGGGCCGGCGGACATGGATGTCGCCGTGCTGTACGACCACTTCACGCCGTACGTGCTGATGCAGCTGGAGGAGCTGGGGTTCTGCGGCCGCGGGGAGGCGCCCGGGTTCGTCGCGTCCGGGGCGCTGGAGCTGGACGGCTCACTGCCGCTCAACCCGCACGGCGGCCAGCTCGGCGAGGCGTACATCCACGGGATGAACGGCATCGCCGAGGGGGTCCGCCAGATCCGCGGGACGTCCTGCAACCAGGTGTCCTCGGTGTCGCACGTTCTGGTGACGGCCGGTACCGGTGTGCCGACGAGCGGGCTGGTGCTGGCTCAGTCGTAGCCGCGGATGAGGTGACTCTCGTCGTCGGCGAGGACCGTCTCGGGCGGGGTGTCGTCGTCGAGCATGGTGGGGTTGTCGGTGATCGGTTCGGTGGCCGGCATCGTCTTTCGTCCTTTCCTGACGTCGCCTACGGTCTGTGGTTCCCATCACAGTACGCAACCAAACACCGGCGATTTCCACTGGGCGGGGCCGGACCGGATGCGCCGTCTCGCGGTGTGGAATTCACCTCGATGACCTCTAGCGCACACACACGTTCATGGGCGAACTTGAGGACGTGCACATCCCGGCCGTGGTTGCGTGGAGCCTGACGGTGGCGTTCGCGATGCTGGCGGTGCCCAGCGTGGTCCGGCTGGTGCGCCTGGAGGCCGCCACCAGCGCCGACGCCCGCCAGCAGGACCTCGCCGAACTGCTGATGGTCCTGGCGATGCTCGCGATGGTCTCGCCGCTCGGGGGGCCCATTCCGGCGGCCGGGTGGCAGGCGATCCTCGTCCTCACGGCGGGCTGGTTCTTCGTCGCCGCGCTGCGGGGGCGGCGCTGCTGCGCCGTGCACCACCTGGTCTCCGCCGCGGCGATGCTGTACATGATCACCGCGATGCCCGGCCACGGCGACGGGCCCTGGATGTCCATGATGCCCGGCGAACTCGCCTGGCCGGTGCTCGCCCTGGCCGGGATCGCCTACTTCGCGGTCGACAGCGTCCGCGCCGGGATCATCGGCGCGCGCTGGGCCCGCACCGAGAGCCTGCGCGACCACCGCGCGGTCCGCCAGGTCTGCCGCGCCCTGATGGGCGCCGGCATGGCCTACATGCTGGTCACTGGCCTGTAGGCGCCAGCACCGCGTCCGCGCCCAGCGGCGCGTCGCGTTCCACCGCCGTCGTCGTCAGCACCAGGCCCTCGTCCGCGCGCCAGACTCGCGTCCGCAGCGTCTCCCCGGGCAGCACGATTCCCGCGAACCGCGCCGAGAACGACTCCACCCGCGTGACGTCGGCGTCCAGCAGCGCGTCCGTGACCGCCTTGGCGACGATCCCGTACGTGCACAGCCCGTGCAGGATCGGTGCCTCGAACCCCGCCGATCGGGCGAACTCGGGGTCGATGTGCAGCGGGTTCCGGTCACCACACAGCCGGTAGATCAGCGCCTGCTGCGGCAGCGTCGGCGTGTCGATCACCGCGTCCGGCTCCCGTTCCGGCAGTTCCACGCGCGAAGACGAGCCGCGCGAGCCGCCGAACCCGCCCTCGCCCCGCGCGAAGATGCTCGACCGGGCCGTCCACAGGGGTGAACCGTCCGTGGACGTCACCGACGTCTCGTTGACGATCACCGCCGCCTTGCCCTTGTCCAGCACGTCCACGATCCGCGTCCGCGCCACGGCCTTGCCCTCGACCGGGATCGGCCGGTGCACGGTCACCGCCTGCGTCCCGTGCACCACCTTCGCCAGGTCGACCTCGATTCCCGGGAAGGACACCGCGGGCGGCTCGTAGATGCGCAGGTTCGCCGCCACCGTCGCGAACGTCGGCAGCACCCGCAGGTCCCGCTCGTAGGTGTAGCGCAGCTCCCGCGGATCGGCCGGCCGGGCGCCCGCGCCCAGCGCCAGGTGGTAGAGCAGCACGTCGGACGGCGTCCAGGCGAACGTCAGCTCGTCGAGCTCGGCACCGATGGCGACGTCGGGATCGATGGGCAACGCGGGCACTCCTACTCGTAGGTGACCGACACCTCGTCGGTCAACGGTACCGACTGGCACGCCAGCACGATGCCGTCGGCGATGTCCTCGGAATCCAGGACCTCGTTGTGCAGCATCTTCACCTCACCGGACACGATCCGGCACGCGCACGCGCTGCACTGGCCCTCGCGGCACGAGTACGGCGCGTCCAGACCGCGGGCCAGCAGGAAGTCCAGCAGCTTCTCCTGACGCGGCCAGGAGAACGAGTGCTGCGCGCCGTCCAGGTCGACCTGCAACGCCGTCGTGCCGGCCTCTTCCGATGCGGCTGCCTCGGCCCTGTCCTCGAAGGGATTGCCGCCCAGCGACACGAACCGCTCCAGGTGGATCCGCTGGCGCGGCATCCCGAGGTCCTTCACCGCCTGCTTCCCGGCCGTCATGAACGCCTCGGGCCCGCACAGGAACGCGTCGAACTTCGCGTAGGGCCGGACCAGCTCGCGCAGCTGCGTCACCGACGGCAACCCCTGCACGCTCTCCAGCCAGTGCACCACGACCAGCCGCTCCGGATGCTCCCGCGCCAGAGCCGCCAGCTCGGACGCGAAGATCACCGACTTCTCGTCCCGGTTGGCGTACACCAGCACGATCCGCCCGCCGCCGGAAGCCAGCGCGGACTTCAGGATCGACATCACCGGCGTGATGCCACTGCCCCCGGCCATCAGCAGCAGGTCGGCGTCCAGCGATTCGGGCGTGAACACCCCGGCCGGCGCCAGCACATCCACAGTGGACCCGGCGGAGACGTTGTCGCACAACCAGTTCGACCCGTACCCGCCGTCGGTGCGCTTCACCGTCACCTTGAGTCGCGCGCCCTCGTGCGGCGCGCTGGACAGCGAATAGCACCGCGCCGCCTCACCCGCGCGCAGCGTCAGGAACTGCCCGGGCCGGTAGGAGAACTTCGCGGCGTGCTCCTCCGGCACGTCGAACACGATCGACGACGCCTCGGCCGTCTCCGCGATCACCTCGGCGACGGTCAGCGTGTAGCTATCCGGCATCGAGAACCCCGAACTCCCCGTCCCGCACCGCCCCGTCGATGCTGTCCACCAGCTTCGGGCAGGTGTCCAGCAGCGCGGTGGTGCGCCCCTCGGCCACCTCCCGCGCGAACACCGGGCAGCTGCCCGCGTCGGTGGTCCACTGGATGCTGGTGTGCTTGACGCTGTTCTTCTTCACCAGCACCCGCGTGCCGCACGACGCGCACGCGTGCGGCCGCAGGCCACCGGCGAGGAACTCGGTGCGCTCGGCGGTGGTCATCCGGCGACCCCCGCCTCCTGCTGCCGGGCCAGGTTCTCGGCCACCTCCCGCGCCCACACCTCGTTGGCCTTGGTGGTGTCCACCTCGAACTCGAACCGCCGCGTCATGTCCTCGGTGACGTCCTCGACGTCGGTGTAGAACTGCTCGTACCAGCGGCGCAGCTGGTAGACCGGGCCGTCCTCCTCGCACAGCAGCGGGTTGTCGATGCGGGTCTTGTTCTTCCAGATCTCCACGTCCTGCCGGAACCCGACACCGATGCTCTTGGCGAACTTGCCGGCGATCTTGTCCGCCTGCTCGTCCGACACGCCCGGCAGCTTCTTCACGCTCACGCCCCACTGCAGCACGAACGAGGTCGGCGTCACCGGGTAGTGGCAGTTGATCAGCACGTTCTCGATCTCGAAGCCCTTGTACGTGTTCAGCAGCGTGTTGATCATGTACGACGGCCCGAAGTAGGACGCCTCCGAGCGCAGCAGGTTGTCCTCGCCGCCGTAGTTGGACGCCATCCCGACGTCCGGGCGGCCCTTGGTGTTGAGGTACTGCGTCGCGATGTGGCCCTCGAACACGTTCTTGAAGTAGGTCGGGAACGCGTAGTGGATGTAGAAGAAGTGGGCCATGTCGACCATGTTGTCGATGATCTCGCGGCAGTTGGACCCCTCGATCAGCACCGAGTCCCAGGTCCAGTTGCTCCACTCGCCGCTGAAGATGCCGTCGATGCGGGGGATCACGACGTCCGGCGGCGGCGGGTTGCCCTGCGGGTCGTGCCACACGAACAGCTGCTTGTTCTCCTCCAGCGTGATCCACGACCGGGTGCGGGCCCGCAGCGGAACCCGTTTGGCGTAGGGGATCGACACGCACTTGCCGTTGCCGCCCCAGCGCCAGTCGTGGAACGGGCAGGCGACCTCGTTGCCCTTGACGCTGCCCTGGCTCAGGTCGCCGCCCATGTGGCGGCAGTAGGCGTCCAGGACGTTGAGCTTGCCGTCCTCGCCGGCGAACACCACGAGCTTGGTGCCGAACGCGTTGACGGCGTGCGGTTTCCCGTCGCGGAACGTCTCGGCCAGGCCCAGGCAGTGCCAGCCGCGGGCGAACCGCGCCGGCGGCGCACCCGCGTCGATCGTGCGGACTTCAGTCATCATCGACCTCCAGTGCGATTCTGGGTGGCCAGGTGGCGTGAGGCAAGGAACCCGAAGACCATGGCCGGTCCGATCGTGGCGCCGGGCCCGGCGTAGGTGTGTCCCATGACCGCGGCGCTGGTGTTCCCGGCCGCGTACAACCCGGGGATCACCGACCCGTCCGCGCGCAGCACGCGGGCGTGGGTGTCGGTGCGCAGCCCGCCCTTCGTGCCCAGGTCACCGGGCACGATCTTGACCGCGTAGAACGGGGCCTTCTCGAGCGGGCCGAGGCTGGGGTTCGGCTTGTGGCGGGGGTCGCCGTAATAGTGGTCGTAGGCACTGCGCCCGCGGTGGAAGTCCTCGTCGGCACCGCGCCGGGCGAAACCGTTGAACCGCTCGACGGTGGCCTCCAACGCCGCCGTCGGCACCTCGATGCGGGCGGCCAGCTCCGCCAGGGTGGGCGCCTTGGCCACGATCCCGGCCTGGAACCAGCGCCCGGGCAGCTTCTGCCGCGGCCCGACGCCGGTGAACATGTACCGGTCGCGGTAGCGCTGGTCGAAGATCAGCCAGGTGGGGATGTTCTCGGCGGGCCCGTCGCCCGGCCCGTACATCGCGTGCACGGCCTCGACGTAGGGCGCCGACTCGTTGACGAACCGCTCACCACGGGCGTTGACCAGGATGCAGCCGGGCCGCGAACGCTCGGCGAGGGCGAACCACGGACCACCGGTCAGCGGGATCGTCGGGCCCCACCACGCGTCGTCCATCAGGGCGACCGACGCGCCGAGCTTGAGCCCGGCGGTGATCCCGTCGCCGGTGTTGGCCTTCGCGCCCACGGTCCACTCGGTGCCGATCGGGCTGCGCTGGTACTTCGCGCGCATTTCCTCGTTGTGCTCGAACCCGCCGGCGGCGAGCACCACCCCCAGGCGCGCCCGCACGATCTCCTCCCGCCCGTCCCGCCGGACGACCACACCGGTGACCCGGTCGTCCTCCGTGACCAGGTCGACCAGCGGAGTCTCCAGCCACACCGGCACGCCGGCGCGCAGCAGCCCGGCCCGCAGCCCGGCGGCCAGCGCCTGGCCCATCGACAGCAGCCGCTTGCCGCGGGCCAGCCCGGCGAGCCAGCGCGCGCCGATGCGCAGGACCCGCAGCGGCCCCTTCGGGTGCCGGGCGAGCAGGCTCAGCCAGCGGTAGTCCGCCTGGGTGATCGGCACGCCGAGCGGCGCGCCGCTGTAGGGCGGTTCGAGGTTGGCCAGTTCGGCGCCGAGCAGCTTGCCGTCGAACGGCTTGGGTTCCACCGAGCGGCCACCGGCCCGGCCGCCGGGCGCCTCGGGGTGGTAGTCGGAGTAGCCGGGCACCCACTGCAGGCGCAGCGGCGTGACCCGGTGCACGAACGACACCACCTCGGGGCCGTGGTCGAGGAACGCCTGCCGCAGCTCGGCGGGCACCACGTCGCCGACGATGGCCTCCAGGTAGGCCCGCGCCGCTTCCGGCGTGTCCTCGACTCCGGCCGCGCGCAGCGCCTCGTTGCCCGGGATCCACACCCCGCCACCCGATCGGGCCGTGGATCCCCCGAACTTGGCCGCCTTCTCGACCACCACCACGGACAGGCCGGCGTCGGCGGCCGCGAGGGCGGCGGTCAGGCCGGCCGCCACGCTGCCGGCCACCACGACGTCGAACTCGTCGGTCATGCCACCTCCGCTGTAACACGTTCCACATTGCGCAGCGCCTGTTCGTCGGCCCGTCAGTCACGATAGACGAGAACGTGTTTCAGTTCTAGGGTAGCGGGTGTGAACCAGACGGCGGATGTGATCGTGATCGGGTTCGGGGCGGCCGGCGCCTGTGCGGCGATCGAGGCCGCCGACGCGGGTGCGGACGTGCTCGTGCTGGACCGGTTCGACGGGGGCGGGGCGACCGCGCTGAGCGGCGGCATCGTCTACGCGGGCGGGGGCACCGCCCAGCAGCGGGAGGCCGGGGTCGACGACTCGGTCGACGCGATGTACGACTACCTGCGGCTCGAGGTCGGTGAGGCGGTCTCCGAAGAGACGCTGCGGCGCTTCTGCGAGCAGAGCCCGGCCATGATCGAGTGGCTGGAGCGCAACGGGGTGCCGTTCGAGGGCAGCCTGTGCCCGTACAAGACGTCGTACCCCAACGACGACTACTACCTGTACTACTCGGGCAGCGAGTCCGCCGGCGGGTTCCGCGACCTGGCGAAACCGGCCGCGCGCGGACACCGCACCAAGGGGCCGGGCACGTCGGGGAAGCTGCTGTTCGCGCGGCTGGCCCGGGCGGCGCGGGATCGCGGCGTGCGGGTCCTGCCCGGCACGCGGGCCGAGTCGCTGATCGTCGACGGCGGCGTGGTGACCGGCGTGCGGGTGAAGACGCTGCGCGACGCGCCCGCCCGGGTCCGCGCCGCCCACGCCCGCATGGCGCGCTACGCCGCCAAGCCCGGGATCTACGTGCCCAGCGTGCGCAAGGCCCTGCAGCACCGGATCGAGCGGCTGGAGCGGCGGTACGCGCGGGAGGAGGAGATCACCGCCCGGCGCGGGGTGGTGATCTCGGCGGGTGGCTTCATCTTCAACCGGGCGCTGGTGCGCGAGCACGCCCCCGCCTACCGCGGCGGCCTGACGCTGGGCACGATCGCCGACGACGGATCCGGCATCGGGCTCGCCGCCGCGGTGGGCGCGGCGACCGGCGAGATGCACCGGATCTCCGCGTGGCGGTTCGTCACCCCGCCCAGCGCGATGCTCAAGGGCGTCCTGGTCGATGCGGCCGGGCGGCGGATCATCGACGAGTCCCGCTACGGCGCCGCGGTCGGCGAGGCGATGATCGGCAAGCACGACGGCAAGGGCTGGCTGCTCGCCGACGCCGAGACGATCGCCGAGGCACGCCGCACCGCCCGGCGGGAGAGCCAGTGGTTCCAGTGGTTGCAGGCCCGCTACCTGCTGCACCGCGGCCGCGTGTCCGGGCGCAGCCTGGACGAGGTGGCGCGCACGGCCGGGGTCGACCCGGACGGGCTGCGGGCGACCGTCGAGGCCTACAACGCGGCCGCCGAGGCCGGGGCCGCGGACCCCGCGGGCAAACCGGCCGAGTACGTGCGGCCGGTCCGCACGCCGCCGTACTCGCTGATCGACGTCTCCATCAAACCGAGCCTGGGCTTCCCGTGCCCGATGCTCACGCTCGGCGGTCTCGTCGTCGACGAGTCGACCGGTCAGGTGCGGGACGCCGACGGCGCGGGCATCACCGGTCTGTACGCCGCCGGCCGGTCCGCGGTGGGAATCTGTTCCAGGTCGTACGTGAGCGGGCTGTCGCTCGCCGACTGTGTGTTTTCCGGACGGAGAGCCGGAATTTCCGCAGCTCGGCGGGCGGAGTGATGACAAAAACGAGAACGTGTTCTAGTCTTGCCGACGACAACGCAGGTACATGACGGACGGGGCGTGGGGATGACCGATCAGGATGGTCGCGGGGTGCTGGCCGGGGTCCGGGAGCTGCTTCCCGTCCTGCGGGAGCGGGCCCAGGAGACCGAGGACGCGCGGCGCATTCCGGACGAGTCGATCAAGGCGCTGCAGGAGACCGGGTTCTTCAAGCTGCTGCAGCCGAAGACCTTCGGCGGCTACGAGGCCGACCCGGTGACCTTCTACACCGCGGTGAAGCTGCTGGCGAGCGCGTGCGGCTCGACCGGATGGGTCGCCTCGATCCTCGGGGTGCACCCGTGGCACCTCGGGCTGTTCGAGCCGCAGGCGCAGCAGGACGTGTGGGGCGAGGACGTCGACGTGTGCATCTCGTCGTCCTACGCGCCGATGGGCAAGGCCACCGTGACCGACGGCGGCTACCGCCTCTCCGGCCGGTGGAGCTTCTCCTCCGGCTGCGACCACGCGACCTGGGTGTTCCTCGGCGCGCCCGCGTTCGACGCCGAGGGCAAGCCGGTCGACTTCTGCACCTACCTGCTGCCGATCGGCGACTACGCGATCGAGGACGTCTGGGACACCGTGGGCCTCCGTGGCACCGGCAGCAACGACATCATCGTCGACGACGCGTTCATCCCGGCGCACCGCGCGCTGAGCTTCCAGGCCACGTCGAAGTGCCGCACGCCGGGGCAGAAGATCAACCCGGGGCCGCTGTACAAGCTCCCGTACGGGTCGGTGCACCCGTCGACGATCACCGCGCCGATCATCGGCATGGCGCAGGGCGCCTACGAGGCGCACGTGGAGCACCAGCGCACCCGCGTCCGCGCCGCGTACCTGGGGGAGCAGTCCAAGGAGGACCCGTTCGCCAAGGTGCGGGTCGCCGAGGCGGCCAGCGAGATCGACGCCGCGTGGCTGCAGCTGACCCGCAACATCGACGAGCTGTACCAGCTGGCCTGCCGCGGCGAGAAGCTGCCGTTCGCCACCCGGCTGCGCGTGCGGCGGGACCAGGTGCGCGGCACCGAACGCGCGATCGCCGCCGTGGACCGGCTCTTCGAGAACTCCGGCGGCCGCGCGCTCAAGCGGGGCACGCCGATCCAGCGGTTCTGGCGCGACGCGCACGCCGGGCGCGTGCACGCCGCCAACGACCCCGAACGCGCCTACATCATGTACGGCAACGGCGAGTTCGGCGTCCCGGTCGAGAATGCGATGGTGTGACATGACCGAGGGCAAGTACGCCGAGGTCGGCGGGGGCTTGCGGCTGCACTACCACGAAGCCGGCACCGAGCACGCCGAAACCGTGGTGCTGCTGCACGGCGGCGGGCCGGGCGCGTCGGCGTGGAGCAACTTCTCCCGCAACATCCCGGTCTTCGCCAAGTCCTTCCGCGTGCTGGCGGTCGACCAGCCCGGGTTCGGCAGGTCGGACAAGCCGACCGAGCACCCGCAGTACTTCACGCACAGTTCGGCCGCGGTCGCCGGCCTGCTCGACGCGCTGGGCGTGGGCAAGGCGCACCTGGTGGGCAACTCGCTCGGCGGCGGCACCGCGGTGCGGTTCGCGCTGGACCACCCGGACCGGGCCGGGCGACTCGTCCTGATGGGACCGGGCGGGCTGAGCACCAACCTGTTCGCGCCGGACCCGACCGAGGGGGTCAAGGCGCTGGGCCGGTTCGCCGCGCCGCCCGGGCCGAGCAAGGAGAAGCTCGCCGCGTTCCTGCGGCTCATGGTGTTCGACCCGGCGCTGATCACCGACGAGCTGATCGAGGAACGCTACGCCAACGCGAGCACGCCCGAATCGCTGGCCGCGATGCGCGCGATGGGCGCGTCCTTCGCCGGCGCCGACTACGAACAGGGCATGCTCTGGCGCGACGCCTACCGGCTGCGGCAACGCGTGCTGCTGATCTGGGGCCGCGAGGACCGCGTCAACCCGCTCGACGGCGCGCTGGTGGCGCTCAAGACGATCCCGCGCGCGCAGCTGCACGTGTTCGGCCGGTGTGGACACTGGGCGCAGGTCGAGAAGTTCGACGAGTTCAACCGCCTGGCCCTCGACTTCCTGCGAGGTGAATGAGATGGGCATCCGCTCCCTGGCCTACCTGCGCGTCGAGGCGACCGACATGGCCGCCTGGCGCGAGTACGGCCTGAAGGTCCTCGGCATGGTCGAGGGCAAGGGCCCGCATCCGGACGCGCTGTACCTGCGGATGGACGACTTCCCGGCCCGGCTGGTGATCGTGCCCGGGGACAGCGACCGGCTCGCGGTGGCCGGGTGGGAGGCCGCCAACGCCGCGGAACTGGACGAGGTGCGGTCGCGGCTGGACGCAGGCGGCGTGCCGTACAAGGAGGGCAGCGCCGAGGTGCTGGCGGAGCGGCGCGTCACCGAGCTGATCAGCTTCGACGACCCGTCCGGCAACACGCTGGAGGTGTTCCACGGCGTCGCGCTGGAGCACCGGCGCGTGGTGAGCCCGTACGGGCACCGGTTCGTCACCGGCGAGCAGGGCCTCGGGCACGTGGTGCTGTCCACCCACGACGACGACGCCGCGCTGCGCTTCTACCGCGACGTGCTCGGGTTCCGGCTGCGGGACTCGATGCGGCTGCCGCCGCAGATGGTCGGACGCCCCGCCGACGGACCACCGGCGTGGCTGCGGTTCTTCGGCTGCAACCCGCGTCACCACAGCCTGGCGTTCCTGCCGATGCCGACGCCGAGCGGGATCGTGCACCTGATGGTCGAGGTGGAGAACACCGACGACGTCGGGCTGTGCCTGGACCGCGCGAAGCGGCGCAACGTGCCGATGTCGGCGACGCTGGGGCGGCACGTCAACGACCTGATGCTGTCGTTCTACATGAAGACGCCGGGCGGGTTCGACGTCGAGTTCGGCTGCGAGGGCCGCCAGGTCGACGACGAGTCGTGGATCGCGCGGGAGAGCACCGCGGTGAGCCTGTGGGGCCACGACTTCAGCGTGGGGATGCGGAAGTGATCTCCTCCGCGATCGAACCGGCGCGGTTCCGGCAGGTGCTCGGGCACTTCGCCACCGGGGTCACCGTGGTGACCACGATGGACGGTGCCGAGCCCGCCGGGTTCGCGTGCCAGTCGTTCGCGGCGTTGTCGCTGGACCCGCCGCTGGTGCTGTTCTGCCCGGGCCGGGCGTCGCGGACCTGGCCGGTGATCGAGCGCAGCGGCCGGTTCGCGGTCAACGTGCTGGCCGAGGGGCAGCACCAGGTCAGCCGGGTGTTCGGCACGCGGGGCGGGGACAAGTTCGCCGCCGTCGACTGGACGCCCGCGCCGTCCGGGTGTCCGGTGCTGGAGGACGCGCTGACCTGGGTGGACTGCGTGGTGGAGACGGTGTTCGAGGCCGGCGACCACTTCGTCGTCGTCGGCCGCGTGACGGCGCTGGGGGAGGCGTCCAACGGGCGGCCGCTGCTGTTCTACCGCGGCCAGTACACCGGCGCGGCGCCGGTCAAGGCGGACGTGCTCAGCTGGGCCGGTCCGGACGACTGGCTGTGACCGCCGCGCGGTCGATCAGGATCACCGCCTGGCCGGGGGCCAGCTCGGTGGGCACCTGGCAGGCCTCGGGGTCGTCGGTGTCGAACTCGCATAGCCAGTTGCCGGGGCCGGGGTCGAACGGGTGCGGCCGGTCGGCGAGGTTGGCGGCGACGACGACCGGGCCGGTGCGGTAGCCGAGCACGTCGCCGAATTCGTCGAGCCACAGCGGCGCGGCTCGGACGGACGCGGTGCGGGTCATCGCGGCGATGAGCCTGCGGTGGATCGACAGCGGGGAGTCCGGGTCCTCCCGTTGCACCGCGACCGTGTCGGCTGGGGTGCGGTCCCCGAACGGCAGCCACGCCGCCGGTGCGGTGGTGAAGCCCAGTCCCGGCCCCGGCTCCCAGGGCATCGGGGTGCGGGCGCCGTCACGCGACTGGCTGCCGCTGTCGGCGGCGGCGAGCGGGTCCCGCGCGTGTCCGGGTGGGACGGTCCCGTCGGGCAGGCCCAGTTCCTCCCCGTTGTACAGGAACGGAATGCCCGGCAGCCCCATGAGCAGGGTGGCCACGGCGATGGCGCGCCGGGCGCTGCCGTAGCGGGTGACCGCGCGCTTGCGGTCGTGGCTGCTCTGCACCCAGGCGAGGGTGGGCGCGGCGGCCGCGGCCGCCCGCAGCATGGTCGCCACCCGCTCGGGTGCCCACCCGGACTCGACCAGCCCGAACCAGAACGTGGAGTGCAGGCCGTCCGCCTGCACGTAGGTGGCGAGCCGGGTGGGGTCCAGGATGTAGACCTCGCCGATCAGCACCGCGTGGTAGAAGTCGGCGATCGCGCGCCAGCGGCGGTGGATGTCCAACGCGGACGGTTGCCCGATGTCGTACCGGTGGTCCTGCCGCAGCCATTCGGCCGCCACCCCGCCCTGCGACGGCACGTCTTCCGGCGCCAGCCACGGGTTGTCCGGGAGGCCGGGGTGCTTGGTGAGGTAGTGCGCGGTGTCGATGCGGAAGCCGTCGAGGCCGCGGTCGAACCAGAAGCGCAGGATGTCGTCGACCTCGTCGGCGACATCGGGGTTGTCCCAGTTGAGGTCCGGCTGGTGCGGGGTGAACAGGTGGAGGTAGTACTGGCCGGTGTGGTCGTCGAACGTCCAGGCGGGACCGCCGAAGTGCGCGAGCCAGTTGTTCGGCGGGCCGCCGTCCGGCCCGGGATCGCGCCAGATGTAGCGGTCCCGCATGGGGTCGGTGCGGGACCGGCGGGCGCTGCGGAACCACGGGTGCTCGCTGCTGGTGTGGTTCACCACCAGGTCGGCGACGACCCGGATGCCCCGCTCGTGGGCGGCGCACAGCAGCTTGTCCAGATCGTCCAGCGTGCCGTAGCGCGGGTCGACCGCCCGGTAGTCGGCGACGTCGTACCCGTGATCACGCATCGGTGAGGGGTGGAACGGGCTGATCCACAGCAACGTGACGCCGAGGTCCCGGAGGTGGTCCAGCCGGCTGATCAGCCCGGGTAGATCGCCCCAGCCGTCCCCGTCGCTGTCCTGAAAGGACGGTAGGTACACCTGGTAACCGATGGCGTCCTGCCACCACGGACGATCGCGCATGGCACCAGGAAACCCCGCCGCGGCGCGGGTTTCCAGAACCAATCAGGACAGATTGGCCGCCAGTGCCGCGCCGATGACCCCGGCGTCGTCGCCCAGCCGCGCGGGGCGGACGGGGCCGGTGTGCCAGCGCAGGGTGCGCGCGGCGGCGAGGTAGGCCTCCCGGATCGGGCCGCTTCGCGCGACCAGACCGCCGCCGAGCACGACGGTGTGCGGCGCGAGGACGGCGCAGAGGCTGTCCAGCCCGCGGGCGAACTCCCGGGCGTGCCGCGCCAGCGCCGCCACGGCCCGTGGCTGCCCGGCCGCGGCGGCCGCGGCGAGCCGGGCGGCGCCGGGTGTTCCGCCGCCGTCCGGTCCCAGCCCGGCGCCGGTCCGGTTCAACGCGACCCCGCCCGCGAGCTGTTCCCAGCACCCGTGGTTGCCGCACCGGCACGGCGGTCCACCGGCGTCCAGCACCAGGTGGCCGACCTCGCCGGCGTGCCCCGTGCCTTCGTGCGGCCGTCCGCCGGTCACCAGCGCCCCGCCGAGCCCGGTCCCCACGGTCACCAGCAGGACCGTCGCCGCGCCGGCGCCCGCCCCGAAGCGTGCCTCGGCCAGTCCGGCGGCGCGGGCGTCGTTGATCACGGCGACCGGGCGGCCCAGTTCCGCTGCGAAGTCCACATCGGACAGCCCGAGGTTCGCCGACCAGGTCAGCACACCGTCCCGCACGGTACCGGCGACCGCCAGTCCCACCGCGGCCGCTTCGGGGTAGTGCGCGAGCACCGCCCGGACCGCGTCCAGCCGGGCCGCCGGACCGGGCGGCAGCACCTGCCGCGTCACGTCGCTGAGCCGGCCGTCCCGGTCGACCAGCCCGGCTCGGACGTGCGTGGCGCCGAGGTCGATGCCGAGGGTGGTCACAGCAGCACCGGCTGGTCGTCGCCGGCGTGCCGGTACCGCGCCCACGCGGCGGCCAGGCGGCGGACGCCTTCGTCGAACACCTCCGGCGGCCGCGCGTACACGACCCGGACGTGGTCGTCGGTCAGCCCGCGGGACGACAGCACGCCGCCGGGCACCACCGCCACCCCGAACCGGGCGGCGACCTCGCAGAACGGGGTCGCCGTCCCGGCCGGGAGAGCCAGCCACAGGCTCAGCCCGCCCTCCGGCGGAGTCCACCGGAACTCCGGCAGCGACTCCGTCAGCACGCCGGTCGCGTGCGCGAGCCGGTCGCGCAGTTCGGCGATCCGCTCCGCCCGCACCTCGTCCTCGATGCCGAGCAGCCGCGTGGCCAGCACCTGGTCGAGCACCGGGGTGCCGAGGTCGGCGCGTGCCTTGGCCCGGGCGAGCGCGGCCACGAGCGACGCCGAGCCGCGGACCCAGCCGAGCCGCAGCCCGCCCCAGTGGAGCTTGCTGAGCGAGCCGACGGTGACCAGGTTGCCCGGCTCCGCGTACGCCGCGAGCGGCGGCGGCGCCTGCTCGAACGCCAGCCCGGCCTGGCTGACGTCGTCCACCACCAGGGCGTCCCGGCCGGCGAGCGCGGTGGCGAGCCGCTTCCGGTCAGTCGGGCCGAGGATCCGGCCGAGCGGGCCGAGCGTCGGCACGAGGTACACCAGGCCGGGGCGGATCCGGTCGACGAGTGCGGGCAGGTCGTCGCCTCCGCCGGTCACCGGCGGGGCACCGCGCACGGGGACGGACAGCCCGTGCAGCACGTCGAGGATGCCGGGGCTGGTCGGGGTCTCCACGACCGCCGGTTCCCCGTCCGGCAGCGCGTGCGCGGCCAGCAGCGACAACGCCTGCTGGTCGCCGGTGGTGACGAGCACCTGGCCGGCGTCGGTGGGCAGGCCCTGCGCGGTCAGCCGCTCGGCCAGCGCGGCACGCAGCGCGGGCAGCCCGGCGGGGTGGTAGCCGGGGGTGTCGAGCACCGCCGCGGTGCCGGCGTCGGCCACGCGCAGCGCGGCGACCGCTTCGCGCAGACGGCGGTGCGCGGGCAGCGCGGCGGTGGCGAGGTCGACGAGTGCCGCCGGGTTCCGCAGGGCGGCGACCGCCAGCGATTCGCGCGGAGACTCCGCGGTCCCCGTCCGGCGCGCGCCGGTGACCCAGGAACCGCTGCCCTGCCTGGTTTCCAGGATCCCGGCTTCGCGGAGGCGGGCGTAGGCGTGCATGACCGTGCTCCGGCCGATCGCCAGCCGCGTGGCCAGCGATCGCTCCGGCGGCAGCGCGGTGCCGGGCGGGATGTCGCCGCGATCGATCGCCGCGGCCAGCGCTGCGGACAACCGGGCGTACAGCGGACCCGGGCGGGCGGACCAGTCGCCGAGCGCGTCCTGGATGTGCATGGCGATTCCAACCAATCGGACCGTGATTGGTCCTATCAGGGCGGGAAGAACTCCGCCATATTGGCATCAACGAGGTATCCGATGTCAATCCACTGGCGGAAGGTCGAGGCATGCAGCTCGGATTGGTTGGTCTGGGGACGATGGGCGGCCCGATGGCGCGGCGCCTCGCCGCGGCCGGGCACGAGGTGATCGGCGCCGACTCGTCTCCGACCGCGGCCGAACGGGCCCGGGTGGCGGGCACCAGCGTCACCGGTTCACTGGCCGACCTGGTCGCTGCCCTCACACCGCCCCGCGCGGTCTGGGTGATGGTGCCGCCGCCCGCGACCGGCGGGGTCGTCGACGAGCTCGCCGGACTCCTCGCGGACGGCGATCTCGTCGTCGACGGCGGCAACAGCGACTGGCGGGAGGCGGCCGGGCGGGCCGCGCGGCTCGCGGAATCGGGCGTCCGGTTCCTCGACGTCGGGGTGAGCGGGGGCCAGTGGGGCTGGCGGCACGGGTACGGGCTGACGGTCGGGGGCGCGGCGGAGGACGCCGAGCGCATCCACCCGGTGCTGGCGGCTCTGGCCGCGCCCGGCGCGGTCGCCGTGGTCGGGCCCACCGGGGCCGGGCACTTCGTCAAGGCGGTGCACAACGCCGTGGAGTACGGGCTGATGCAGGCCTACGCCGAGGGTTTCGCCCTGCTGTCCGCGCGCGACGGGCTCGACCCGCTCACCGCGCTGCGGGTGTGGCAGGCGGGCTGCTCGGCCCGGTCGTTCCTGCTGGAGCAGACCGTCGACGCGCTCGCCGCCGTCGCCGCCCTCACCGGTGTCGGCTCGGCCGTCGCCGACTCCGGCATGGGCCGCTGGACCGCGGAGGAGGCCGTGCGGCAGGGCATCGCCACGCCCGTGCTCACCGCGGCGCTGCAGGCCAGGTTCGCCAGCCGGGACGACGAGCGGGCGGCGAGCCGTCTGCTGGTCGCCGCCCGGGCCCGGATCGGAGGTCACGCGCATGCCTGACGTGCTGGACCGGTCCGGCGTGCTGAACCGGGCCCGGGCGGTGCTCGCGGAGGTCCACGACGCGGTGACCGCCGTCGACCCGGCCGCCGCGGCCGCCCTCGGCGCGGCCATCACCACGGCGCGGACGGTGTTCTTCGACGCGCGCGGCCGCTCCGGCCTGGTGGCGAAAGCGCTGGCGATGCGGTGGATGCACCTCGGGCTGCGCGTGCACGTGGCCGGCGAGACCACCGCGCCCGCGATCACGGCCGACGACCTGCTGGTCTGCCTGTCCGCGAGCGGCCGCACCACCGGTCCGCTCGCGAACGCCGGCGTCGCCCGCGCCCGCGGCGCCCGGGTGGCCGTGGTGGCCGCGGCGCCGGACTCCCCGCTCGCCGCGGAGGCCGACCTCGTCGTGGTCGTCCCCACCGGCGGCGGGCAACACGGCGGTTCCCTGTTCGAGCAGGCCTGCCTCCTGCTCGGCGACGCCCTGTGCGGGGCTTTCCAGCACGCCCACGCGATACCGGACGCGGCCCTGTCCGAGCGGCACGCGAACCTGCTGTGAACGCGCTGATCGCCGCGGCCGCGGGGGACGCGGACACCGCGGAGCGCCTGGCCCGGGCGGGGGTGGACGTGATCGTCGCGTACCACTCCAGCGTGCTGCGCCGCCGCGGCCTGCCCTCGGTGGCCGGGTTGCTGCCGTGGGCCAACGCGAACGAGCTGACGCTCGGGATCGTCCCGGAGGTCGTCGCCGCGGCCGCCGGACGGCCCGTGCTGGCGACGGTGTGCGCGAACGACGCCCTGCGCCCACCCGGTCCGGTGCTGGACGAACTGGCCGGGCACGGAGTAGCCGGGGTCCTCAACGCGCCCACGACCGCTCTGCTGTCCGGGCCGGTGCGGGCCGCGGTGGAGGAGGCGGGGCTGGGCTACCGGCGGGAGGTCGAGCTGATGGGGCTGGCGCGCGAACGCGGGCTGCTGGCCTGGGGGTACGCGTGCGCACCCTCGCAGGCGGCGGATCTGGTGGCACACGGCGCCGACGCGGTCGTGATCCACCTCGGCATCACCCGCCCGGGTCCGCTCACCGCGGAGCACACCGCCACCCTCACCGCGGTGGCGGCGGCCGCTCCGGCCGTGCCGCTGCTGGCGCACGGTGGTCCGCTGACCGATCCGGCAGCGTTCCCGCGAACCGGACACGATGGGGTGCGCTTCGGGTTCTTCGGGGCGTCGGTGTTCGAACGCGCCCAGGACCTGGACGGCACGGTGGCCGCGTGGCGGCGGGCCGTGGGGGAGAACGGAGGACCATGCCGGACCACGTGATCACGGTCGAGGACGTCGAGACCTGGACCGGCCCGCCGCTGGTCCTGTTCGCCGGCATCAGCACCGCGGGATCGCTGGCGCACGCGGTGTTCGACGGCTGGGCCCGCGCGCTCGGCCGCCCGTGGGTGCTGCGCGGCGTCGACCTGCCGCCGGACACGCCGCCACCGGTCTACCGGCGGCTGCTCACCGCGATGCGCGGCAACCCGCTGGTCCAGGGCGCCGTGGTGACCGCGCACAAGCTGCGGCTGTACCGCGCGTGCGCCGCCGACCTGCCCGGACGCGACCGGCTGGTCGACCTGACCGGCGAGATCAACACCCTCGTCACCGGTGAGCGGGTGGCCGCCTACGCCAACGACGCCCGCTCGCTGACCGCGATCCTCGGCTCCCCGTCCGGTGGCCGGATCGTGTGCCTCGGCGCGGGCGGCGCGGCGACCGCCCTGCTGCTCGCGCTGCACCTGGACGTCGAGACGGGCAGGCCGCGCGCGGACGCGCCGGAGCGGCTGGTGTTCGCCGACGTCGACGCGGCGGCGCTCGACGCGCTGCGACGGGTCGCCGAGCGGATCGGCGCGCGGCCCGGACTGGTGCACCTGTCCGGGCCGGCCGACCACCTCGTCCCGGATGCGACGCTCGTGGTCAACGCCACCGGGCTCGGCAAGGACCGGCCCGGCAGCCCCCTCACCGGGCACGCCCCGTGGACCCCCGGCACGGTGGCGTGGGACCTGAACTACCGGGGCGATCTGAGGTTCCTGCACCAGGCGGCGGCCCACGGACTGTCCACCCGGGACGGCTGGGAGTACTTCGTCGCCGGGTGGGCGGGGGCGCTCACCGCGATCGCCGGGGAGCCGTTCACCCCGCAGACCCTGTCCGCACTGGCGGCCGCCGCCGCACCACACCGACCGAGGAGGACCGGCACGTGATCCCGTTCCGCATCGCCATTCCGGAGGAGGAGCTGACCGACCTGCGGGAGCGGCTCCTGCGCACCAGGTGGCCCGACGAGGAGCCGGTCGGCGACTGGTCGCAGGGCGTGCCGCTGGCCTACCTGCGCGAGCTGTGCCACTACTGGGCCACCGAGTACGACTGGCGCGCCACCGAGCGGCGCCTGAACGCGCTGCCCCAGTACCGCACCGAGATCGACGGCGTCGGCATCCACTTCCTGCACGTCCGCTCACCGCACGAGCACGCGTTGCCGCTGGTGCTCACCCACGGCTGGCCCGGGTCGGTGCTGGAGTTCGAGAAGGTCATCCCGCTGCTGACCGACCCGGAGGATCCGGCCGACGCCTTCCACGTGGTGATCCCGTCGCTGCCCGGCTACGGGTTCAGCGACCGGCCCGTCGCACCGGGCTGGGGCGTGCAGCGGATCGCCGCCGCGTGGCGGGAGCTGATGGCCCGCCTCGGGTACGAGCGGTACGGCGCGCAGGGCAGCGACTGGGGCACCAGCGTCACCACCAGCATGGGGCAGCAGAACACCGGTGAGCTGGCCGGGATCCACGTCGTGCCGCCGATCGCGGCGCCGGACCCGGCCACGTTCGGCGACCTCACCCCGGCCGAGAAGGCGGCACTGGCGGACCTGCGCCACGCGGCCGCGCACGAGTCCGGCTACTCCGAGCAGATGACCACCAAACCCCAGACGGTCGGCTACGCGCTGACCGACTCACCGGCCGGCCTGTGCGCGTGGATCGTGGAGAAGTTCGCGTCCTGGACCGACAGCGGCGGGCGCCCCGAGACGGTCCTGACCCGCGACGAGATGCTCGACGACATCACCCTGTACTGGCTCACCCGCACCGCCGCGTCGTCGGCCCGGCTGTACTGGGAGAGCTTCCGCCAGGTCGGCGAGTGGTTCACCACGGCGACCGACGACACGGTCACCGTGCCCACCGGCTGCACGGTGTTCCCGAAGGAGATGCCGCGCCCGTCCCGCCGCTGGGCGGCCGGCCGCTACACCGACATCCGGCACTGGAGCGAACCCGACCGCGGCGGCCACTTCGCGGCGTGGGAGCAACCCGCCCTGTTCGCCGCGGAGGTGCGCGCGTTCTTCCGCATGGTGCGGTGACGCACGAATCGTGGGCGCGGCAGGTCGGTGATCGGTAGATTCGATCTCGCCGGGACGTCCCCGGCGAGATGTGTCCACAGTGGAAGGAACCGAGATGACGCACACCGTCGTCAACCCCGCCGGCCTGGCCGACCCCGTGCCCTACGGGTACAGCCACCTGACCCGCACGCCGAGCGGACTGGTCTTCGTGGCGGGGCAGTACGCGGCCGACGAAACCGGGCGGATCGTCTCCGACGACTTCGCCGAGCAGGTGCGCCAGTCCTTCCGCAACCTCGGCACCGCGCTCGCCGCGGAGGGGCTCGGCTTCGGCTCGGTGGTGCGGCTGGGCACCTACATCGTCGACCACGACGCGGACAAGCTGGTGGTGCTCGGCAGCCAGATCGCCGAGATCTGGGGGTCGCGGCCGCCGGCGCAGACCCTCGTCGGCGTGGCCCGGCTCGCGCTGCCCGGGATGCTCTTCGAGGTCGACGCGATCGCCGCGTGACCTGCCCCGCCCGGCGGCTCTAGAGTCGGGGAATGGATCTCAGGCACGACGCGCGCGAGCTGTCCGACGACCTCGTGGCACTCCGGCGCGCGCTCCACCAGGTTCCCGAACTCGGCCTCGACCTGCCGCGCACCCAGGAGACGGTCCTCGACGCCCTCGACGGGCTGCCCCTGGAAATCAGCACCGGCACCGGGCTGTCGTCGGTCACCGCCGTGCTGCGCGGGCAGGGCGGCGACGGCGGCAGCGGGCCCGTGGTGCTGCTGCGCGGTGACATGGACGCCCTGCCGGTCACCGAGAACACCGGGGCCGCCTTCAGCTCGCGGCACGAGGGCCGGATGCACGCGTGCGGGCACGATCTGCACACCGCCGGCCTCGTCGGCGCCGCGCGGCTGCTGTCCGCGCACCGGGACCGGCTGGCCGGGGACGTGGTGTTCATGTTCCAGCCCGGCGAAGAGGGCCACGACGGCGCCGGGCACATGATCGCCGAGGGGGTGCTGGAGGCCGCCGGCCGCCCGGTCGCCGAGGCGTACGGGCTGCACGTGGTGTCGGCGATGATCCCGCGCGGGCAGTTCGTGTCCCGGCCCGGCCCGATCATGGCCGCCGCTGACGGGCTGTTCGTCCGGGTGATCGGCGCGGGCGGGCACGGGTCGCGGCCGTACGCGGCGCTCGACCCGGTGCCGGCCACGTGCGAGATGGTCACCGCGCTGCAGACGATGGTGACCCGCCGGTTCGACGTGTTCGACCCGGTCGTGGTCACCGTCGGCAACTTCCACGCCGGCACCCAGCGCAACATCATCCCGCCGGACGCCCGCTTCGAGGCGACCATCCGCAGCTTCTCGAAGGAGGCGCGGGAGCGGGTCGCGGAGCTGGCCGTCCCGCTGTGCCGGGATATCGCGGCGGCGCACGGCCTGGAGGTCGAGGTCACCTACCAGGCCGAGTACCCGGTCACCGTCAACGACGCGGCCGGTCACGAGTTCGTCGCCGAGACCGTGCGCGAGGTGTTCGGCGAGGAGCGGTTCTCCGTGGCGGACGCCCCGGTCACCGGATCGGAGGACTTCTCCCGCGTGCTCGACCGCGTCCCGGGCGCGTTCGTGTTCCTCGGGGCGACCTTCGCCGACGACCCCGGCTCCGCGCCCTACAACCATTCCCCGGAGGCATCGTTCGACGACAGCGTGGTCGCCGACGAGGCGGCGCTGCTCGCGTCGCTGGCCGCGCGGCGGTTGAGCCGGGTGGGCGCGTGACCCGCATCCTGTTCGCCGGCGGCCGGGTCTTCGACGGCACCGGCAGCGACCCGTTCGACGCGGACGTGGTGGTGGAGGACGGCCGCGTCGCCGAGATCGGCACCGGGCTGGACGGCGACGAGGTGGTCGACTGCACCGGCACCACGGTGCTGCCCGGGCTGTTCGACTGCCACGTGCACGTCACGGTGTCCGACATCAGCCTGATCAAGCTGTTCCAGAAACCGTTTTCCTACCAGTTCTACGAGGCGGCGCGGAACCTGCGCAGCACGCTCGAACTGGGCATCACCACCGTGCGGGACGCGGGCGGCGCCGACCTCGGCATCAAGAAGGCCCAGGCGGACGGGCTGATCAGCGGCCCGCGGCTGGACATCTCGATCGGCATCATCAGCCAGACCGGCGGGCACGGTGACGACTGGATGCCCTCGGGGCACTGCGTTCCGCTGATGGTGCCGCACCCCGGCCGTCCGTCGACGCTGGTCGACGGGCCGGACGAGATGCGCAAGGTGGCGCGGGAGTTGCTGCGTGCGGGCGCCGACGTGCTCAAGGTGTGCACCACCGGCGGGGTGCTCTCCCCGGGCGACGACCCGCGGCACACCCAGTTCACGCCGGCCGAGCTGGACGTGCTGGTCGCCGAGGCCGCGATGCAGGGCAAGGCGGTGATGGCGCACGCGCAGGGCACCGACGGCATCAAGAACGCGGTGCGGGCCGGGATCCGGTCCATCGAGCACGGCATCTACCTCGACGACGAGGCGATCGAGCTGATGCTCGCGCACGGCACCTGGCTGGTGCCGACGCTGATCGCGCCGATCGCGGTGATCCGCGCGGCCCGCGCCGGTGCCGCGCTGACCGACGAGATGGTTCGCAAGGCCGAGGACGTCGCCGAGGTGCACGCCGAGTCCATCCGCCGCGCGGTCGAGGCCGGGGTGAAGATCGCGATGGGCACCGACAGCGGCGTCGGCCCGCACGGCACGAACCTCGAGGAGCTGCCGTTGATGCAAGCGGCCGGTATGAGCCCCGGTCAGGTGCTGGCGGCGGCCACGTCGTCGGCGGCGGAGCTGCTCGGCTACGGCGACTCGCTGGGCCGGCTGGCGCCCGGGTACCGCGCGGATCTGGTGGTGGTGTCCGGCGACGCCTACGACCTGGCCGCGCTGCCCGGACGGGTGCGGGAGGTGTGGCAGGACGGCGTGCGGGTGGTCGCGCCGGGTTCGGAGAAGTGAGAAGACCCCCGGACTGCGCCGAAACTGGGGGAGGAAGGCGCGGCCCGGGGGCCTCGCTCCAGCGCCCGAGGGGGAGGTAAGCGCCGGAGCACCGGCCGGTGTGAAACTGGGGAGGATGACACCGGCCGTATGAATTCAGGATAGCGCGCGTTTCGCTGTGCGGACCGGTTTCACAGGAACTCGACAGGTTTCGGCGTGGCGGGGTCAGAGGACCAGGTCGGCGAGAACGGTGTTCAGGGCGTCGGCGAACGCTTCCGGGTTCCGCTGGGGGGCGAGGTGCGCGCCGGGCAGTTCGACGAACGGCAGGCCGAGTTCGAGGGCGAGCGCGCGGGCCGGGCGGTAGTGGTAGTAGCCGCGGCTGCCCTCGCCCGCGGTCAGCACGATGGGTACTGGGCTGCGGCGGAGCGCGTCCAGGTCCGGCAGGTAGCGGTAGATGCCGACGAGTTCACGGTCGAACAGCAGGCGCCACTCGTGTTCGTGCGGCAGGCGCACGGTCTTGAGCGGGGGCAGTCCGGCGCCCGCGATGGAGGCGAGGAACTCTTGGAAGGCGCCGAAAACGTCGCCGTCCGCGCTGCGCGCCGCCTGTTCCTCGGCGAACCGGATCCACTCGTCGGCGTCCGGCAGCAGGCCGACCGTGGGCGGTTCGTGGACGACCAGCCCGCTGACGGCGTCGGGGTGCCGGATGGCGAGTTCCAGCCCGATCGCGCCGCCGGCGCTGCTGCCGAACACGAGGGCCTTGCCGTAGCCGAAGTGCTCGATGACGGCGCGCGCGTCGTCGGCCTGCCGCGCGATCGTCAGGGGCCCCTCGGTGGAGTCCGTGCTGCCGAAGTGACCGCGCCGGTCGTAGGCGAGAACGGTGTAGTGGCTCGCGAGCCGCTGCGCGAGGGCCCGGTAGGAGGCGGCCGCCCCGGTCCCCCCGGGCACCAGGAGCAGCGCCGGCCCGGCCCCACCCCGCTCGACGTGCAACTCCCCGTCCGGCACCGGGCACGTGCTCTCCGAGATCATGGGCGAAGTCAAGCACAACACGATGGCTGACCGGTGGGCTCCCGGCCTTTCCCTCCGGCGTGGGTGCTCGACCCTCGCGCGCGCCGACTGCGGAGCTCACACCGCCGGGGCGTCTGCTCGCTACCCCCGCCGGGTGTTTGCCAGCGGGGTGGCGTTGGCCGCCGGAACCGCCTTCCGGCCTCCTCGGTCCGAAAAGGACGGTTCTCAGGCTTCCTTCAGCGCCGCGGCCAGTCCCTCGCCCAGCGGGGTCGTCGGGCGGCCGATCAGCGCCGACAGCTCGCCGGTCACCTCCGCGAGCGTGCCCTCGGCGATGTTCTGGTCCAGCGCCACCACGAACCCCGCGGTCTCCGCCGGCAGCCCGGCCTCGATCAGCGCCGCGCGGTGCTCGTCGGCGGTCAGGTCGCGGTAGCGGATCTCCGTGCCCGCGATGGCGGAGATCTCGGCGGCGAGGTCGTCGAACGTCCACGCCACGTCGCCGCCCAGTTCGTACACCTTGCCCTCGTGCCCCTCGCCGGTGAGGACCGCGACGGCGCCCGCGGCGAGGTCGGCCCGCGTGGCGCTGGCGACGCGGCCGGAGCCGGCGCTGCCGATCAGCACGCCGCTCGCGATGGCCTGCTGGGCGTTCGGCACGTAGTTCTCGGTGTACCAGTTGTTGCGCAGGATCGTGAACGGCACGCCCGACGCGCGGATGATCTCCTCGGTCGCCTGGTGCTCGGGCGCCAGCACCAGCGTGGTGTCGTCCGCGCGCGGCGCGCTCGTGTAGATCACGTGGGTGACGCCGGCCTGCTTCGCGGCGTCCACCGCCGCCTGGTGCTGCGGGACCCGGCGGCCCACCTCGTTGCCCGAGATCAGCAGCACCTTGGTCGCGCCCGCGAACGCCGCCACCAGGGTCTCCGGCCGGTCGTAGTCGGCTTCCCGTACCTGGACGCCGAGGTCCGCGGCCTTCTCCGGGTTGCGCACCGCGGCGGCGATCTGGTCGGCGGGCAGCTTCTCACGCAGGCCGGCGATGACGTGGCGGCCCAGCTGGCCGGTGGCACCGGTGACGACGATGGTCATGTTCCTCGCTCCTTCTCGGACGACTGCGCCTCAAGTTAGTACTAACTTCTGGTGAGTACCAACCATTGGTAAGTACCGTCACAGGCCACCGTGGGGCCGACCAGGTATCCTCGACGGCATGAGTTGCGACGCCGAGCACGACCAGCTGGTCGCCGACGTCTTCGCGCGCGCGTGCACCTCACGTGGCGTGCTGGAGCACGTGACGGGACGCTGGGGCACGCTCGCGCTGGCCGCGCTCGCCGAGGGGCCGTTCCGCTTCAACGCGTTGCGCCGCAAGGTCGACGGCGTCAGCGAGAAGATGCTGGCCCAGACGCTGCAGGCACTGGAGCGCGACGGTTTCGTGCACCGCGAGGCCGAGCCGACGATCCCGCCGCGGGTGGAGTACAGCCTGACGCCGCTCGGCGCCGAGGTCGCGGGCCGGCTGCGGGAGCTGATCGTGCTGGTCGAGGGCCGGGTGCAGGACGTGATGGCCGCGCGTCGCGCCTACGACGAGACGAAGGCGGCGGTCGCGCGCTAGACGCGCGCTCGCAGCCGTCTGCGTCCTGGGATCAGGCGGCCGTGGCGTCACCGAAGGCGGTCACGTGGGCCGCCGCGCAGGCGCACGGGAGGTCGTCCGGCACGAGACGCTGCCCGTGATCGTCGTTCGCGGCTCGAGCGGGATCGCGCGCACCCGGGTGGAGCGGATCTCGGTCACCTGGTCGGCGGGCAACACCGTCCAGCTGCGCGGATCGGAGCCGACCTCGACGATCGTGTCCTGCACCGTCCCCGCGCGGCGCGCCGGTGAGCCCTGGAGTCCGACGTCCCGCAGCGCGCTGAGCACCGACAAGTCGTGGCCCAGGGAAGTCTTCAGGGCATCGGCACCCAGTTCGGCGACGCCGACGGCCGCGCGACCGGCGGCGGGGTGCCGGGTGGACACGAGCGCGAACAAGGACTCGGTCCAGGCCGGCAACACCCGCAACCCGCGCGCCGAACGCACTTCTCTCGCCAGGGCCAGGTCGATCTCCCCCTGCCTCAGGGCGTTCAGGCGCGCGGTCAACGGCAGGTCGACGAGCACGACGTCGAACCCCGGGGCCTGTTCCCGCAGGGCGTCGATCCCGCGTTCCAGACGGGCGGTGAACTGCCCCGCACCGGTCCCGATGCGCATGACACCCGCCTGCTCACGCGCCACGACCCGGACCCGATCGGCGGCCGCGAGCGCCTCCCGCGCCGAGGCGAGCACCCGGCGTCCCGCATCGGTCAGCCGCACCCGGCGCGGCGAGCGGTCGAACAGGCGGACCCCCAGCTCGCGCTCCAGTGCCGCGATCTGCCTGCTGACCGCGGGCTGAGCGATGTGCAGACGCTCGGCGGCGCGGCCGAAGTGCAGCTCGCCGGCGACCGTGACGAAGTACCGCAACGCCCGCAGTTCCACTCGATTCTCCTCCGCGACGATGCCTCCAGGCTATCGCTGCGCGTCAGCCTTGGTCCTGGTTCCCGGCGGGCTCCGGTGCTGGAGTCGGGACATGAACATCGATCTCGGTCTGCTCGGCGCGCACCTGCGCGGGCACGAAGTGAACCCCGGCCGCGCGGTCGAAGTGGAGCGCGCGGGCTACGGCACCCTCTGGCTGGACGCCTCGCCGCCGGCGGATCTCACCCTCGCGGAGGAGCTGCTCGATGCGACCACCCGGCTGACCGTCGGCACGAGCGTGGTGAACGTCTGGACCGCCGACGCGGAAACGGTCGCCGCCTCCTATCGCAGGATCGAAGCCAAGCACCCTGGGCGCCTCCTGCTCGGCGTCGGTATCGGGCACCGGGAAGTCCACGCTGAATACGCCTCGCCGTACGACACGCTGGTGCCCTATGTGGACCGGCTCGTCGCTGCGGGCGTGCCGGCCGGCCGCATTGTGGTAGCCGCGCTCGGGCCGCGGATGCTGCGCATGGCCGGCGCCCGCAGCGGCGGAGCCGTTCCCGCCATGGTCACCCCGGAGCACACCCGGCGCGCCCGCTCGATCCTCGCGCCCGGAAAGCTGCTGTTGCCCGGCCACTTCGCCCTCGTCGAGCCGGATGTGGAGCGAGCCCGCGCGGTCGCCCGGTCCGCGCCGCCCGGAACCGCGCTGGGTGTGAGCAACTACGCGAGGAACCTGCGGCGGCTCGGCTTCACCGAAGACGACCTGTCAGGCGCGGGCAGCGACCGGCTCATCGACGCGCTCGTCGCACACGGCGACCCGGCCACCACGGCGGCACGGCTGCTGGCCCATCGAGCGGCCGGCGCGGACCACGTCGGCGTCTACCCACTCGGCGACGACCCGACCGGCACGCTCGTCGTGATCGCGGAGGCGGTGCGCCGCCTGGTGGGGGCGGCGTGAGCTAGTCGCGCTGGGCCAGGAACACGAACTCCATGCCGGGCCGGTCCGGGGCGTCCCGCACGTCGGCCACGCGGAAACCTTGCGCAGCAAGGCTTTCCTCGATCTCGTCGCGATCGCGGAAGCGCAGCGTCGAGTCCGATGTGACCACTTCGCCGTCGGCCAGGAACCGGTACGTGAAGCGGAACGACACCAGCGGCAGGCTGACGTCGGTGACCTCGAGACGGCGCTCGACGGGGCCGGCTCCGGGGACGTCGAGCACCAGCGGGTCGGTGGTCGCGGCCCAGTCCTCCCAGGCACGCCGTTCCGGGCGGCGCGTCTCGAACACGAAGTGGCCGCCGGGGCGCAGCGCGGTCCGGATGCCGGCGAGGGTCTGGCCCCAGTCGTCGTCGGTGAGGAACACCTGCGCGACGTTTCCCGTCATGGCGGCGAGATCGCCGACGGCTGGGGGCAGATCCGTGGCGTCACCGTGGATCCAGGTGATCTTCCCGTCCGGGTCCTTGGCGCGCGCGACCGCAAGTGACGCCTCGGCCGGGTCGACGCCGATGACGGTGCGTCCCTTCGCGGCGAGGAGCACGGCCAGGCTGCCGGTGCCGCAACCGACGTCCAGGACGTGTTCGGCCTTGAGTTCGTCGGCGATGGACAGGTACAGGTCGAGGTCGTCGCGCTCGCCGTCGAAGGTGTCGTAGATCGGGGCGAGGCGGGCGTGGGCGAAGATCGCGTCGGGCACGGTTCGCACCTTATCTGGAAGGCGGGTCGCGCGCGTCCCGTTTTTGTCGGTACCCCCTGGCACACTGCGGACGTGGCCAACTGGAGGGAATTCGAAGAGCAGGCACCCGCGCTGGCGGCGGCGGTGCGTGAGCGGTTGACGGCGGCGGAGACGCACGTGCTGGCGACCCTGCGGCGGGACGGGTCGCCCCGGGTGAGCGGCACGGAGGTCGACTTGCGGGAGCCCGAGCTGTACATCGGGTCGATGTGGGGCGCACGCAAGGCACGCGACCTGCAGCGCGACGGCCGGTTCGCGCTGCACGCCTTCCCCTCCTCCGAGGGCGACGCGAAGCTGTCCGGAGTCGCCATCGAGATCACCGAGAAGGCCGTCCTGGACGCCATCCAGGGCGACATGCAACCAAGCCACCTCTTCCGGCTGGACCTCCAGCAGGCGGTGCTGACAACGGTCGAGGCCGACAAGCTGGTGGCGACCACCTGGTGGCCGGGCCGGGAGGTGGTGCGTTTCGAGCGCAAGTGAGAACAGGTACGAGGACACCCCTCACACGGCGGGCGTGAGGGTGGGCTTGATGCCCGTGGCCCGTGGCTGGTGGCCCGTGGCCCGTGGGCGCCCGTGGCCCGTGGGCGGCCGCGCCCGCGCCGGCCGCCGCCTCGCCGACGGCGCGTGGGCGGGCGCCGTGAGCGAGCTGGGACAGTCGCGGCGGTAGTGCCCCGTTGGCCGTGCCGGCGCGCAGGTGGGTTCTGCTACAGCTGCGAGCTGCTGGTCGTGGCGAGCGTTCCCCTGACCGTGACGGGCTCTCCAGTCACCTCGGGATGGTCGCGGTGGCGGGTGCTCCGGGGCGGTGCGCGGGCTCTGCAGCCGCGCCGGGTTGGTGGCGGCGGGCAGCGTGCTCGGCGGCGGTCCAGCGCGCAGGCGCGCTCGACAGCCACCCCGGGATGGGGTGGTCGTGGCGAGCAATCCGACGGCGGTCCGGCACGCGCGTGGGCTCGGCAGCCGCTCCGGGTTGGGTATGCGGTGGGGAGCGCTCCGGCATCGGTCCAGCGCGCAGGCGGGCTCGACGGCCACCCGGGCTGGGGTGGTTGTGGCGAGCAATCCGGCGGCGGTCCGGCGCGCGGGTGTGGCTCCGCAACTGTTCCGGGATGGTGGCAGTGGGAGTGTTCCGCGGCCGGTCTGGCACGCGGGCGGGCTCGGCAGCCGCTCCGGACTGGTGGCAGTGGGAGCGTTCCGCGGCCGGTCTGGCGCGCGCGTGGGCTCGGCAGCCGCTCCGGGTTGGGTATGCGGTGGGGAGCGCTCCGGCATCGGTCCAGCGCGCAGGCGGGCTCGACGGCCACCCGGGCTGGTCGAGCACCCCGGCGCCAGCCTGCCGCGCGGGCGCGCCCTACAGCCGCTCCAGGATGGTTGCCGTGGAGAGTGCTCCGCCGGCGCACATCGTCACCAGCGCGGTCTCGCCGTCGCGGCGTTCCAGCTCGTGCAGGGCCGTCGTCAGCAGGCGCGCGCCGGTGCTGCCCACCGGGTGCCCCAGCGCGATGGCGCCGCCGTTGACGTTCACCCGCTCCGGGTCCGGCTCGTGCACCTGCTGCCACGACAGCACCACCGACGCGAACGCTTCGTTGACCTCGAACAAATCGACATCACCGACCGCCATCCCAGCACGCGACAGCACCCGCGACGTCGCCTGCACCGGTCCGTCCAGGTGGTAGTACGGCTCGGCGCCGACCAGTGCCTGCGCGCGGATCCGCGCCCGGGCCCGCAGGCCCAGCGAAGCCGCCCGCGCCGAATCCATGATCAGCACCGCTGCCGCGCCGTCCGAGATCTGCGACGACGTGCCTGCCGTGTGAACACCGCCGTCCAGCACCGGCTTCAGCCGGGCCAGCCCCTCCAGCGTCGTCTCGCGCAGGCCCTGGTCCCGCGCCACCAGCCGGGTCTCCCCGGTCGGCCGGCCCTCCTCGTCCAGCACCGGCGCCTTCACCGGCACCACCTCGCGCTCGAACCGGCCCTGCGCCCACGCCGTCGCCGCCTTGGCCTGCGATGCCAAACCGAACCGGTCGACATCCTCCCGCGAGAGACCGCGCCGCACCGCGATCCGCTCCGCCGCGCCGTACTGGTTGGGCATGTCGATCGCCCACGACCCGGGCTTCGGCGCGCCCGCGTCCACCCCGCGGTTCGCGCCGAGCGGGATGCGGCTCATCGCCTCCACCCCGCACGCGATCCCCACGTCGATCGCCCCCGTCGCGATCAACCCGGCCACCAGGTGCGCCGCCTGCTGGGCGGACCCGCACTGCGCGTCGATCGTCGTCGCACCGGTCGTCTCCGGCAGCCCGGCGTGCAGCCACGCCGTGCGCGTCACGTTGCCCGACTGCTCACCCGCCTGCGTCACGCAACCGCCGATAACCTGTTCCACGATCGCCGCGTCCACCCCGGCCCGCTCGACCAGCGCGCGCTGCGCCGCGCCCAGCAACTCGGCCGCGTGCAACCCGGCCAGCCAGCCACGCCGCTTCCCGACCGGCGTCCGCACGGCCTCGACGATGACGGGGTCACCCACGGCAGCCCTCCTCCACTCGACTCGCCCTCAAAGTAGAACTTGTTTCAGTATTGGGCAAGCGTGACCCAGGTCAACCGCCATTCGGTGCCCAACTGGACCACCAGCGCGTTCAAGATCGAGTAAACGGGTTTCACTCAACCTCTCGACTTAGTTAACACCGTATGCTCTAATCGCGTTTAGAACGTGTTCCACGACGATGTGAGGCACCTCGGGAGGTAGCCGTGGCCACGCCCCTGATCCCCGCCGGCTTCGATTTCACCGACCCCGACCTGATCGCGACGCGGCTGCCCCTGGAGGAGTTCGCGGAGCTGCGCAAGACCGCGCCGGTCTGGTGGAACGCGCAGCCGCACAACCGCGCGGGTTTCCGCGACGACGGGTTCTGGGTCGTCACCCGGCACGAGGACGTCAAGACCGTGTCGAAGGACAGCGAGCTGTTCTCCTCGCAGGAGAAGCTGGCGATCATCCGCTTCGACGAGAACATGACCGACGAGAGCCTCGACGCGAACCGCCTCGTCCTGCTCAACATGGACGCGCCCCAGCACACCAAGCTGCGCCGCATCGTCTCGAAGGGCTTCACGCCCCGGTCGATCGCCCGCCTGGAGGACACCCTGCGCGACCGCGCCGCACGCATCGTGCACGAGGCGAAGAAGAAGGGCTCCGGCGACTTCGTCGAGGACGTCGCGTGCGAGCTTCCCCTGCAGGCCATCGCCGAGCTGATCGGCATCCCGCAGGAGGACCGCCGCAAGATCTTCGACTGGTCCAACCAGATGATCGGCTACGACGACCCGGAGTACGACGTCGAGCCGATCGCCGCTTCCGCGGAGCTGGTGGGCTACGCGTGGAACATGGCCGAGGAGCGCCGCAGGTGCCCGATGGACGACATCGTCACCAAGCTTATCCAGGCCGATGTGGACGGTGAGTCGCTCACCTCGGAGGAGTTCGGCTTCTTCGTCATCCTGCTGTCGGTGGCCGGCAACGAGACCACCCGCAACGCCATCACCCACGGCATGAAGGCCATGCTCGACCACCCCGACCAGTGGGAGCTCTACCGCGAGCAGCGGCCCAAGACCGCGCCGGACGAGATCGTCCGCTGGGCCACCCCGGTGATCGCCTTCCAGCGCACCGCCACCGCGGACACCGAGCTGGGCGGCCAGCACATCCGCAAGGGCGACCGGGTCGGCATGTTCTACAGCTCGGCCAACTTCGACCCCGAGGTGTTCGACGAGCCCGAGCGCTTCGACGTCCTGCGCGACCCGAACCCGCACGTCGGCTTCGGCGGCACCGGCTCGCACTACTGCATCGGGGCGAATCTGGCCCGCCTGGAGATCGACTTGATCTTCAACGCGATCGCCGACGAAATGCCTGGTATCCGTGAGGTCGCGCCGCCGGAGCGGCTGCGTTCGGGCTGGCTGAACGGCATCAAGCACTACCGGGTGGCCTACGAATAGGGGTTACGCTCACACCTCGCAGGCGATCGTCCTCGCCAGGAGGTGCCCGTTGCCCGTCATCCCGCCCACCCCGGAAGAACTCGCCGAACTGGCCGCCCGCTACGGCTTCCAGCTGAGCGAGGCCGACCGGAAGTCCTTCGCCGGCCTCGTGGAGGCCAATCTCGCCGCCCACGAGGCCGTCGAGCGGCTGTACGCGCGCTCGGCGCCCAGCGCCCCGCACCGCGACTACGAGTGGCCTGGGGACAACCCGCTCGGCGCCTGGTACGTGCGCACCCGGATCCCGCCGTCCGGTGACGGTCCGCTGAGCGGCCGCGAGGTCGTGATCAAGGACAACATCGCGGTCGCCGGGGTGCCGATGATGAACGGATCGCGCGCGGTGGACGGGTTCGTGCCGCGCCGGGACGCGACCGTGGTGAGCCGGGTGCTCGCCGCGGGCGGCACGATCGTCGGCAAGGCGGTGTGCGAGGACCTGTGTTACTCCGGGTCCAGTTTCACGTCGGCCAGCGGGCCGGTGCGCAACCCGTGGGACCCCGCCCGGCACGCGGGCGGCTCGTCGTCGGGCAACGCGGCCCTGCTCGCCGCCGGTGAGGCCGACCTCGCGATCGGTGGCGACCAGGGCGGGTCGGTGCGGATGCCGGCGGCGTTCTGCGGGGTGGTCGGGCACAAGCCGACGCACGGGCTCGTGCCCTACACCGGCGCGTTCCCCATCGAGACCACCATCGACCACCTCGGCCCGATGACCCGCACCGTGCGGGACGCGGCGCTGATGCTGAGCGTCCTCGCCGGTGACGACGGGTTCGACCCGCGCCAGTACCGCACGCCCGAGCCGCCGGACTACCTGGCCGCGGTCGAGCAGGACATCCGCGGCGTGCGCGTCGGGATGCTCACCGAGGGCTTCGGGCTGCCGGTGTCCGAGCCGGCCGTCGACGACGCCGTGCGCGCCGCGGCCGACCGGCTCGCGGCGGCGGGTGCGGTGGTGTCCGAGGTGAGCGTGCCGTGGCACCGCGAGGGGCTCGACGTGTGGACCGTGATCGGCACGGACGGCACCGCGCGGCAGATGATCGACGGCAACGGCTACGGCATGAACGTGCCCGGCCGGTACGACCCCGAGCTGATGGTGCACTTCGCGCAGGGCAGGCGGGTGCACGCCGACGACATGTCGGACACGCTCAAGACCATGATCCTCACCGGCGCCTACGCCGCGCAGCGGTATGACATGCGGCACTACGCGATGGCGCGCGAGCTGGCGTGGGAGCTGCGCGCGGGCTACGACGCGGCGCTGTCCGAGGTGGACGTGCTGGTCCTGCCGACGGTTCCGTACGTGGCGAAGCCGCTGCCCGGGCCGGACACCACGCGCGAAGAGCGGATGGTCAACGCGCTGGGGATGGTCGGCAACACGGCGCCCTTCGACGCGAGCGGCCACCCGGCGATCTCGGTGCCCGCCGCCCCCGTGGACGGCCTGCCGACCGGGCTGATGATCGCCGGGCGCCGCTTCGACGACGCGACGGTCCTCCGCGTGGCCGCGGCCTACGAGCGGGAGGTGGGTGGTTTCCCGGTCGCACCTTGATCACGCGGCGGGGCTGGACCGGGCACCGCGGCGATCTCGGTGCCCGCCGCGCCGGTGGAGGGTGGGTTTCCCGGCGGCGCCCTGACTGCGCCGCCGCGTCCGTCCGCTAGGGCTTCTCCGCGCCCACCACCCACATCGCGAAGTACTGGGAGCCTCCGCCGTACGCGTGGCCCATCGCGCGGCGTGCGCCGTCGACCTGGTAGTCGCCCGCCCGGCCCATCACCTGCTTCGCCGCCTCGGAAAACCGCAGCATTCCCGACGCCCCGATCGGGTTCGACGACAGCACCCCGCCGGACGGGTTGACCGGCAGCCGCCCGCCCAGCGCGGTCTCCCCGGCCTCGGTCAGCTTCCACCCCTCGCCCTCGGGCATGAACCCCAGGTTCTCCAGCCACATCGGCTCGAACCAGGAGAACGGCACGTAGATCTCCGCGGCGTCTATTTCGGACAGTGGATCGGTGATCCCCGCCTCGCGCCACAGCGCCGCGGCGGCGTCGCGGCCGGCCTGCGGGTTCACCTGGTCGCGGCCGGCGAAGGTGGTCGGCTCGGTGCGCATCGCGGTCGCGTGCACCCACGCCGCGCCCGCCGCCGCGTCCCCGGCGGCCTCGTCGCCGATCACCATCGCGCACGCGCCGTCGGAGGACGGGCAGGTCTCGTCGTAGCGGATCGGGTCCCACAACACCTGCGAGGACCGCACCTTCTCCACCGTGATGTCCGGCTGGCGCAGGTGCGCGTACGGGTTCAGCGCCCCGTTCTGCCGGTCCTTCGCCGCGACGATCGCGCCGATGTGCTCGGGCGCGCCGGACCGCCGGATGTAGGACCGCACGTGCGGCGCGAAGTACCCGCCCGCGCCCGCGCCGACGGGCATCGTGAACGGCGGCGCGATCGACAGCGCCCACATCGCGTTCGACTCGGACTGCTTCTCGAACGCCACCGTCAGCACCCGCCGGTGGATGCCGGACTGCACCAGGCTCGTCGCGACCAGCGCCGTCGACCCGCCCACCGAACCCGCGGTGTGCACGCGCAGCAACGGTTTCCCGGTCGCGCCGAGCGCGTCGGCCAGGAACAGCTCGGGCATCATCACGCCCTCGAACAGGTCCGGTGCCTTGCCGATGACCACCGCGTCGATGTCCGGCCAGTCCACGCGCGCGTCGGCCATCGCGCGGTCGATCGCCTCCCGCAGCAGGCCGGGCATGGACACGTCGGTCCGCTTGGCCCGGTGGTGGGTCTGCCCGGTGCCGAGCACCGCGGCGAGCTGCTTCGCCATTTCACGCCTCCAGGACCGCGACGAGGTTCTGCTGCAGGGCCGGGCCGCTGGTGGCGTGCGCGAGCACCTTCGAGGCCTGGCCGGTGAGGATCCGGGTGGCGGCCTCGCCGATGCGCGCCAGCCCGGCCGAGAACATCGGGTTGCCGGTGAGCACGCCGCCCGAGGGGTTGACACGGACGTCGTCGCCGAGCCCGAGCGCCGTCCGCAGGATCAGCTCCTGGTGCGTGAACGGCGCGTGCAGCTCGGCGACCTCCACGTCCCCGGTGCCGACCGCGCGCCCGGCCGCCTCCGTCGACGGTGAGCGCGTCAGGTCGCGGGCGCCGAGCACGGGCGTGTCCACGCGGTGCTCGATGCCGGTGATGACCGCGGGCTGCTCGGCGAACTCGTGCGCCCGGTCGGCCGCGGCCAGGACGATCACCGCGGCGCCGTCGGTGACCGGCGCGATGTCGTGTGCCCGCAACGGATCCGCCACGTAGGGCGCGTCCAGCAGGTCGGCGACCTCGCTCGCGCCGGAGAACTGGGCGCGCGGGTTGCGGGTGGCGTCGGCGCGGCTGCGGGCGGCGACCTCGGCCAGGTCCTTCTCGCTCCACAGCCCGGCGTCCAGCCCGAGCCGGGCCTGCAGGCCGGCGATGCTCACCGAGTCCGGCCACAGCGGCGCGACCGTGTACGGGTCGAGCTGCAGCGCCAGCACCCGGCGCAGCTGCCCGGCCGAGGACTTGCCGAAGCCGTACACCAGCGCGGTGTCGACCTCGCCGGTGCGGATCTTCAGCCAGGCCTCGTACAGCGCCCAGGCGGCGTCCATCTCGACGTGCGACTCGTGGATCGGCGGGAACGCGCCGATCGCGTCGATGGCGGAGATGAACGAAAACGCCCGTCCGGCCAGGTAGTCCGACGAGCCGGAGCACCAGAACCCGATGTCCTTCTTGGACAGTCCGGTCTGCTGGTAGACCTCGGCGAAGATGGGCACGAGCATTTCCACGCCGTTCGTGGTGCCCGGCGTGGAGCGCACGTTCGGGGCCTGGGCGAACCCGACCACCGCGACGTCTCGCATGGCAGTTCCCCTCTACAGGTTGTGGGCGAAGGACTCGTAGGGCGCGTCCGGCTCGCCGGTCGGCTCGAAGTGGCTGATGTTCTCCAGGCTCGTCCACCACTCGTCGCGCGGTTTCCACGCCGCGCGCACCCGCATGCCCATCCGGACCTCGGCGGCGTCGCAGCCGAGGACGAGGTGCAGGAACGCGATGTCGGCGCCGTCGAGCAGGATGTAGGCCGCGACGTAGGGCGGCTCGATGCGCTGGCCGAGGAAGGGCACGTTGACGATGCAGAAGGTGGTGACGATCCCGGTGTCCGGCAGCTCCACTTCGTCCACTGTGGGCACACCGTCGGTGGGGCAGGCGCCGCGCGGCGGGATGTAGACCTTCGCGCACGCGGGGCAGCGCTGCCCGATCAGCTTGCCCTCGGCGAGACCTCGCAGGTAGCGGCTCTCCTCCGGGGAGGCCGAATGCTGGTAGTGCAGCTGGATCGGCGTGACCATCACCCCGTCCTGTCCGGACTTCGGCGGCGGCGCGGGCGAGGGCCCGTCGCCGGCGCCGACGGGCCGGAAGTAGGCGATGTCGCGGATGTGACCGGCGGGTTCGTCGGCCCAGCGCACGCGCACCCGCATGCCCGTGTGCATGTCGGCGGGGCCGGCCACGTGCACGGCGTGCAGCATCGCGGTGTCGGCGCCGTCCAGCCGGATCAGCGCCCACGCGAACGGCGTGGTCAGCGGCTGACCGTCCAGGGGCTCGGGAATCCACGACCAGGACAGCACCGTGCCCTCGTCGGACACGGGCACGAACTCGGTGAGCGCCGCGGCGGTGACCGGGTCGTACTCCACCGGCGGCACGTGCACGCGGCCGTCCGAGCCGCGCACGCCCTCGATGCGGCGCTCGCGCAGACCGGCGGCGAACCGGCCGAGCACGGGCCCGAGGGAGCGGGTGTAGTCGAAGGCGAGATCCAGCGGCGCGGACAGCGGTGTACTCACGAATCGAAGTGAAACACGTTCTCGATCTCCCGGCAAGACGCTCCGCCGGGAGCTTGCGCGGTAAGTGGAACAAGTTCTAGATTCGGGGGTATGACCACCGCACTGGAGACGATCGGCCTGTGGCACATCGCGGCCGGGCAGCCGGACCGGACGGCGATCGTGAACCCCGACGGCAGCGAGGTCGGCTACGGCGCCCTCGCGGACAAGGCCAACGCCTACGCGCGCGGTCTGCGCGAGCTGGGCCTGGAGACCGGCGACGTCGTGGTGGTGCTGCAGCCCAACAGCGACGAGCTGCTCGCCGCCTACTTCGCCGCGCTGCAGACCGGGCTGTACGTGGTGATGGTCAACTGGCACCTGGTCGGGCCCGAGGTGGCCTACATCCTGTCCGATTCGGGGGCGAAGGCCTTCCTCGCGCACGAGCGGTTCGCCGAGGTGGCGATCGCGGCCGCGGACGAAGCCGGGGTGCCCGCTTCGGCGCGGTTCGCGGTGGGCCGGATCGACGGGTTCCGCGACGTGGCCGAGCTGGGCGCCGGGGGCAGCGGCCGCCCGGAGGTGCGCACGGCGGGGTCGCCGATGCTCTACACCTCCGGCACGACGGGACGGCCCAAGGGCGTGCGGCGGCCGTTGAGCGGGGCCGATCCGGACAGCGTGCCGGCGGCGTCCACGTGGTTCTTCGGTATCTTCGGGCTGAAGCCGTTCGACGACCACGTCCACCTGTGCGGGTCGCCGCTCTACCACACGGCGGTGCTGAACTTCGCGTCCATCTCGATCCAGCTGGGGCACACGGTCGTGCTGATGGACCGGTGGGATCCGGAGGAGATGCTGCGGCTGATCGAGCGGTACCGCGTCACGCACAGCCACATGGTGCCGACGCAGTTCCGGCGGCTGCTGGCGCTGCCGGAGGAGGTGCGGTCGCGTTACGACCTGTCGTCGCTGCGGAACATGATCCACGGCGCCGCGCCGTGCCCGCCGGAGGTGAAGCGGCGGATGCTGGAGTGGTGGGGCCCGGTGGTGACCGACTACTACGCCGCGACGGAGGGCGGCGGCACGATGATCACCGGCGAGGAGTGGCTGCGCAAGCCCGGTTCGGTCGGGATGCCGTGGCCGGGTTCGGTGATCAAGATCCTGGACGACGACGGCAACGAGCTGCCCGCGGGTCAGCCCGGCACGGTCTACATGCGGATGGGTTCGTCGACGTTCGAGTACCACAAGGACGCCGAGAAGACGCGCAAGGCGCGGGTGGGGGACCTGTTCACCCTCGGCGACGTGGGGTACCTCGACGAGGACGGCTACCTGTTCCTGCACGACCGCAAGAACGACATGATCATCTCCGGCGGGGTGAACATCTACCCGGCGGAGATCGAGAACGAGCTGGTGATGCACCCGAAGGTCGCGGACGTCGCGGTGTTCGGCATCCCGCACGAGGACTGGGGCGAGGAGATCAAGGCGGTCGTGCAGCCCGCGCCGGGGGTCTCGCCGGGACCCGAGCTGGCGGCGGAGCTGCTGGAGTGGGTGCGCGGCCGCCTGGCGAAGTTCAAGTGGCCGCGCAGCGTCGACTTCGCCGAGGAGCTGCCGCGGGACCCCAACGGCAAGCTGTACAAGCGGAAGCTGCGGGATCCCTATTGGACGGACCGGAAGATCTGATCGCGTTGCCGGGAGGCGCCGGCACGATCACTTCGAGCACGGAACGCCACTGACCACGGACGGCGCACGCGGTGAGCACCAGTCCGGTGGCACGACCAGGCCCCGCAGGTGATGCCACAGCCAGCCGGGCGAGCCAGCCCGCCAGACGAGCCTGCCGGTCGGGCGAGCCTGCCGGAGGAGACCGCCCCTCGGTACCACCCCGCCGCGCCCTCGGTTCAGGCCGGGTGTGGGCGCACCGCGCGCTGACTGCGCTCCTCCGTCACCAGGTCTCCGGCACGGGAGAACCGCACCGACGCCCACCACATCCCGTTGCCGCGGGGGGTGCTTCTCCCAGGTCAGCGTGCCGGGCACCCACTGCTCGCCGTCCTGGACCGGGCCGGGCCTGGCCGGCGCCTCGGCCTTCCCGCGCAGACGCAGCCAGCAGTGCCCGCACGGCTGCAGCTTCTCCGGGCCCACGCCGGCCCAGCGGACCGGCACCACGTCGGCGCCCCTGCGCTGCACGAGTCCTGGCCCTTGACCAGCCACTCGCGCCGGGCGTCGTTGTGGTAGGCCGGTCCGCCCGTGGTGCGCCAGCCCCGGGGCAGCACTCCCGCCGGCGGCGGCGTGCAGTACGCGCACTGCCCCGCCGGCAAGTCGTCGTCCATCGCCCCGAGCCAGCGGCCACCACCGACAGTTTCAGCGGCCCTCGAACCGGGGCTTGCGCTTCTCCGTGAACGCGCGCGGCCCCTCCTTCGCGTCGGCCGACTGGAAGACCTTCAGCCCGTACTGCGCCTCCAGCTTGAAGGCCTCCTCCTCGGGCATCCCCTCGGTGTCGCGGATCGTGCGGAGGATCGCCTGCACCGCGAGCGGTCCGTTGGCCGCGATCAGGTCCGCCAGCTCCAGCGCCCGCTCCAGCGCCTGACCGTCCGGCACGACGCTGCCGATCAGCCCCATCTCCTTCGCCTCGGCCGCGGTCAGGTGCCGCCCGGTCAGCAGGATCTCCGCGGCCAGCGTGTACGGGATCTGCCGCGGCAGCCGCACCGCCGAACCGCCCATCGGGAACAGCCCCCACCGCGCCTCCGACACCCCGAACCGCGCGCTCTCCCCGGCCACGCGGATGTCGGTGGCCTGCAGGATCTCCGTGCCACCCGCGATCGCCGGGCCCTCCACGGCCGCGATCAGCGGTTTCGTCAGCCGCCGCCCCTTCAGCAGGCCCTCGATGCGGCCCGGGTCGAACGTGCCGCGCTCGTAGGAGTCGGCGGGGGAGTTGCGGTTCATCGACTTCAGGTCCGCGCCCGCGCAGAACGCCCCGCCCGCTCCGGTGAGCACGCAGCACCGGATTTCCGGGTCGTTGTCCACCCGGTCCCAGGCTTCGACCAGGATCGCCATCATCTCGCCGCTGATCGCGTTGCGGACTTCCGGCCGGTTCATCGTCACCACGAGCGTGTGCGCGCGTTGTTCCACCAGGGCGTGCGGCTGTTCCATGAGTACCTCTCCATCCGGCGCCATTGCCCAAAACGATAACATGTTCTACTTTGACTGCGTGGCTTACAACATCGCGGATCTGCTCGAGCACGCCGTCGACGCCGTGCCGGATCGCCCCGCGGTCATCTGCGGCGAACGGCACGTCACCTACGCCCAGCTGGAGGACAGGGCCAACCGGCTGGCGCACCACCTCGCCGCCCAGGGGGTCGGTCCCGGCTCCCACATCGGCGTTTACTCCCGGAACTCCGTCGAGATGATCGAGGCGATGTTCGCCGCGTACAAGCTGCGCGCCATCGCGATCAACGTCAACTACCGCTACGTCAACGCCGAACTGGAGTACCTGTTCACCAACGCCGACCTCGTCGCGCTGGTGCACGAGCGGCAGTACGCCGACCGGGTCGCCGCGGTGCTCCCGTCGACCCCGAAACTGAAACACGTCCTAGTGGTCGACGACGGCAGCGGAGCGGACTGCTCGGGCTACGGCGGGGTCGACTACGAGTCGGCGCTGGCCGCCCAGTCGCCCGACCGCGACTTCGGCGAGCGCAGCTCCGACGACCTCTACATCCTCTACACCGGCGGCACCACCGGGTACCCGAAGGGCGTGATGTGGCGCCACGAGGACGTCTGGCGCGCCCTGGGCGGCGGCATCGACTTCATCACCGGCGAGTACGTGCCGGACGAGTGGACGATGTCCGAGCAGGGCAAGCAGGGCGCGATGGTCCGGCTGCCCGCCGCCCCGCTCATCCACGGCGCCGCCCAGTGGGCCGCGTTCGGCGCGATGTTCAGCGGCGGCACCGTCGTGTTCGTGCCGCAGTTCGACCCGCACGAGATCTGGACCGAGGTCGCCCGGCACCGGGTGCAGGTGCTGACGATCGTCGGCGACGCCATGGCGCGCCCGCTGATCGAGGCCTACCACCAGGGCGGGTACGACGCGTCCTCGCTGGTGGCGGTGTCCAGCCACGCGGCGCTGTTCTCGCAGTCGGTCAAGCAGGAGTACCTGCGCACGTTCCCGAACCTGGTGCTCACCGACGCGATCGGCTCGTCGGAGAGCGGGTTCACCGGCATCGGCATGGTGGCCAAGGACGCCGACCACTCCGCGGGCCCGCGGGTGAACTTCGGCAAGGACGCCATCCTCATCGACGACGACAACCACCTGGTGGAGCGCGCACCCGGCGCGGTCGGCCGGATCGCCCGGCGCGGGCACGTGCCGCTGGGCTACTACAAGGACCCGGCCAAGACCGAGACGATCTTCGTGGAGATCGACGGCAAGCGCTACGTCGTGCCCGGCGACTACGCCCGCTACGAGGGGGACGGCACCGTCACCCTCCTCGGCCGCGGTTCGCAGTGCGTGAACACCGGCGGCGAGAAGGTGTTCCCGGAAGAGGTCGAGGGCGCCCTGAAATCGCATCCGGACGTGTTCGACGCGCTCGTCATCGGCGTGCCGGACGACCGGCTCGGCCAGCGGGTCGCGGCGATCGTGCAGGCCCGGCCCGGCGGCAGCCTCGACCTGGCCGACGTCGAGGCCCACGTGCGCACCCGGATCGCCGGCTACAAGGTGCCGCGCAGCGTGTGGGTCGTCGACGAGATCGGCCGCCTGCCCAGCGGCAAACCCGACTACCCGTGGGCGCAGCGGCACGCCGCCGCGAACCCGCCCGCCGAGATCCAGAAGGCCTGAGGAGACACTTGATGCGCACCGCGCTGTGCGAGACGTTCGGCATCCGGTACCCGATCATCGGGTTCACCCCGTCGGAGCACGTGGCCGCCGCGATCAGCAAGGCCGGCGGGCTCGGCGTGCTCGGCTGCGTGCGGTTCAACGACGCCGGGGAACTCGACCGGGTGCTGGACTGGATGGACGCCAACACCGACGGCAAGCCCTACGGGGTCGACATCGTCATGCCCGCGAAGGTGCCCGCCGAGGGCGCCGCGGTCGACCTCGAGAAGCTGATCCCGGAGGAGCACCGCGCGTTCGTCGAGCGGACCCTGCGCGAGCTGGGTGTGCCGGAGCTGCCGGAGGACACCGCGGAACGCGCCGGTGTGCTCGGCTGGCTGCACTCGGTGGCCCGCTCGCACGTCGAGGTCGCGCTCAAGCACCCGATCAAGCTGATCGCCAACGCGCTCGGCTCCCCGCCGGTCGACGTGATCGAGCAGGCCCACGAGCACGGCGTGCCGGCCGACACGCTCGCGGGCAAGGCCGAGCACGCGGTGCGGCACGTCGACAACGGCGTGGACTTCGTGGTGGCGCAGGGCTACGAGGCCGGCGGGCACACCGGCGAGATCGCGTCGATGGTGCTGCTGCCGGAGATCGTCGACGCGGTGGGCGACCGGGCGCCGGTGCTGGCCGCGGGCGGCATCGGCTCGGGCAGGCAGGCCGTGGTCGCGCTGGCGCTGGGCGCGTCCGGCGCGTGGACCGGCTCGATCTGGCTCGCGACGGAGGAGTACCTGCAGACGATGCCGGACTCGACCGCGATGCAGAGCGCGCTGGTCGGGGCCACGTCGTCGGACACCGTGCGGACGCGCATCTACACCGGCAAGCCCGCGCGGCTGCTCAAGACGCGGTGGACGCAGGCCTGGTCGGCCGCGGACGCGCCCGAGCCGCTGCCGATGCCGCTGCAGAACCTGCTGGTCAGCAAGGCGCACAACCGCATCCACGCGGCGAACGACCCGACGGTGGTGTCGATGCCGGCCGGGCAGATCATCGGCCGGATCGACCGGGTGCGCCCGGTGGCCGAGATCATCGCCGACCTGGTCAGCGGCTACTCCGAGACGCTCGACCGGCTCGACAAGACCCGGTGACCGGGCCGTGCTGGTTCGCGTGGGGCTGAGCGGCCTCGGTCCACAGGATCAGCACGACGAAGGACGCGAAGGTCGGCAGCAGCAGGCACCACGCGCCGGAGCGGCCGGTGTCGTGCAGCCGGCGGATCCCCGCGGAGATCAGCGGGAACATCAGGACGATGCCGGCGACCACCCCGACGGTCCCCACCCACTCCTGTCCGATCGCGGTCGCGGTCAGCAGCGGACCCCAGCTGACGAGGAACCAGAACAGCACGAACAACCAGAAGTCGCGCCGCGACATCCGGCCGGTGCCCACGAACGACTTCCGGAGGGCCTCACCGATCACCGCGGCGAAGGTGGGCCGCGTCCGTGCCATCTCCAGCGTCATGCCCGGAATCGTCCGCGCCGGAGGAGGCGTCCTCAACGGCGTCGGCCGGAAGTTGCCACCCACGCCACGGCGCCCACGGCCAGCACCGCGGCACCGCTGATCACCGACGCGAGCGGCAGGCTGAACGCGAGCACCACGCACCCGATCAGGCCCACCACCGGCACCACGCGCCGGGTGCCGAGCGTCCACGCGCTCGCGTTCGCGATGGCGTAGTAGGTCAGCACCGCGAACGAGGAGAACCCGATCGCGCCGCGCAGGTCGGTCACCAGCACCAGGGTGCCGACCGCGACACCGACCGCGACCTCCGCGCGGTGCGGCACGGCGAACCGCGGGTGCACGGCGGCCAGGGGAGCGGGCAGGTGACCGTCGCGGGCCATGGCGAACGTCGTCCGGGACACGCCGAGCACCAGCGCGAGCAGCGCGCCGAGCGCGGCGAGTGCCGCGGCCGCCCGCACGACCGGGGTGAGCGCCGGCCAGGACGTGCCGGTGATCGCGGTGGCGATCGGGTCCGAAGTGGACGCCAGTCCGTCCGGGCCCAGTTGCCGCAGCAGGAAAACGGCGACGACCGCGTAGACGACGAGGGTGATCCCGAGTGCGATCGGGATGGCGCGGGGGATGGTGCGCGCGGGGTCGCGCACCTCCTCGCCGAGGGTGGCGACGCGCGCGTACCCGGCGAAGGCGAAGAACAGCAGCCCGGCCGACTGCAGGACGCCACCGGCGTCGATCGCGGGCGTGAGGCCGCCGGGGACGGGCGCGCCGGCCGTGGCGAGCGCGACGACCGCGGCGGTGAGGACGACGAGCGTGACGGTGACGATGACCTTGGTGACGGTCACCGAGCGCTGGACGCCCCGGTAGTTGAGGGCGGTCAGCGCGAGCACGGCGGCCGCGGCGACGAGCGACTGCGTGAACCGGCCCGCGCCGGGCGCGGTGTAGGCGGCGACGGTCAGCGCCATCGCCGCGCAGCTCGCGGTCTTGCCGACGACGAACCCCCACCCGGCGAGGTAGCCCCAGAACGGGCCGAGCCGCTCGCGGCCGTAGACGTAGGTGCCGCCGGACTCCGGATACCGGGCGGCCAGCCGGGCCGAGGAGGTGGCGTTGCAGTAGGCGACCACGGCCGCCAGCGCCAGCCCGGCCAGCAGGCCGGCCCCCGCGGCGCGGGCGGCGGGCGCGAAGGCGGCGAACACCCCGGCCCCGATCATCGACCCGAGGCCGATCACCACCGCGTCCCCGGTCCCGAGCCGGCGCGTCAGTCCTGTCACGGGGAGACCGTAGCCGGTGGCCCGGCCGTGGTGGTGATCCGTTACGGGATGTTCGGCGGCCGTTCGTTCGGCGACGCGGGCTCAACCGAGAGCGTCCAGTTTGCGCCGCAGCACCGCGCGTTCCCGGTCGTTCCCGCACAGCTGGATCGCCCGCTCCAGTTCGGCCCGGGCCTCACCGGTCCGGCCGAGCCGGACCAGCAGTTCCCCGCGCACGGTGGGCAGCAAGTGGGACTTCTCGAACGTGCCGCCGGCCGCCAGGGAGTCCACGAGCGGCAGCGCCGCCACCGGACCCTGCGCCATCGACACCGCCACCGCCCGGTTCAGCTCCACCACCGGCGACGGCGCGAGCCGCCCGAGGGCCTCGTACAGCAGCACCACCCGCGCCCAGTCCGTCTCCGCCACCGACGGCGCCACGGCGTGGCACTCGGCGATCGCGGCCTGCAGGCCGTACGCGCCCAGCCCCCGCCCGGCCGCCTCCGCCCGCGCCAGCGCCGCCCGGCCCCGCCGGATCGCCGAGCGGTCCCAGCGCCGCCGGTCCTGGTCCTCCAGCAGCACCGGCTCGCCGTCCGGCCCGGTCCGCGCCGGGAACCGGGCCGCCGTCAGCTCCAGCAACGCCAGCAGCCCGTGCACCTCCGGCTCGTCCGGCATCAGGCGCGACACCACCCGGGCGAGGCGCTGGGCCTCACCCGCGAGGTCGAACCGGATCAGGTCGCCGCCCGAGCTGGCCGACGACCCCTCGGTGAAGATCACGTAGATCACGTTCAGCACCGAGCCGAGCCGCTTGGCCCGCTCGTCCGGCGCGGGCACCTCGAACGGCACCCGCGCCGCGGCGAGCGTCTTCTTCGCGCGCGTGATCCGCGCCTGCACGGTCGCCGTCGGCACGAGGAACGCCCGCGCGATCTCGTCGCTGGTCAGACCGCCCACCACGCGCAGCGTCAACGCGACCCTGGCCTCCCGCGACAACACCGGGTGGCACGAGATGAACATCAGCGCGAGCACGTCGTCGTCGATCTGGTCCGGGTCCCACTCGACCTCGCCGCCGTCCTCGCGCAGGTCGGCTGCGAGGACGGCGTACTTCGAGTCGAGCGCGGAGCGGCGGCGGAACGCGTCGACGGCCCGCCGCCTGCCCACCGTGAGCAGCCACCCCGCCGGGTTGCGCGGCACCCCCTCACGCGGCCAGGTCACCAGCGGCTCGGCCAGCGCCTCCTGCGCGAGGTCCTCGGCCAGCGCGAAATCGCCGGTGTAGCGCGCGAGCGCACCGACGATCCGCGCCGACTCGATCCGCCAGACCGCGGCGATCGCTTCCCGTTCGGTCATCTCAGAGCTGGCTGGTCGCCTCGCGCCACGCCCGCTCCTTCTGGATCCACTCGTTGTCCTGCGGGAACTCGTCGATGGTGGTGACGCGGCGGATCTCGGTCTTGAAGCCCTTGCCCTTGATCGGCGACCGCTTGGCCCACTCGACCGCCTCCTCCTTGGAGGCCACGTTGAGGATGTAGAACCCGCCGAACAGCTCCTTCGTCTCGCCGTACGGGCCGTCGGTGACCACGGGCGGCTCGGACGAGAAGTCGACCACCACGCCGTCGTTCGCGTCGTCCAGCCCTTCGGCGGCGACCAGCACGCCCGCGCGGATCAGCTCCTGGTTGTAGCGTCCGGTCATCTCGATCATCTGGTCGAAGTCGAAGTCGCCCAGGTTCGCGAACGCCTCGTCGGTGGCCCGCCAGATCAGCATGAACTTCACGGTGTTTCTCCCTCGATGTCCGGGTCCCTCTCGGACCCTCTCACCCCATGGGTCGAACGGGGAACGATTCGATCGACACGGCCCCGGAGATTTTTCGTGCAACCCGCCGGCGGGCCCGTACCGTCCAGGGAGCATGAGGTGGAAAGCAACGATGTGCGGGCTGGGCCTCGTCCTGCTGGCGGCCACGGCCTGCGGTGAGCGACCCGAATCCGTCCAGCCCGGCTCCGGCGGTCAGCCCACCGGCGAGCCCTCGGTCGTCGCGCCCATCCCGACCACCGACCTGCCCCCGGTGATGCCCGGCGGCCCGCGGCAGATGCAGCCGCCCGCGGACACCGCCCAGGTGCCGGCCACCCGCGTCGACTCCTCGGCGCTGCCCTCGGACTTCCCGCGCGAGGTGTACGTCAGCGCCGACGGCAGGCAGCTGTTCGTCCGAGCCGAGGAAGGCGGGTGCGGGCGCGCCGCGGCCGAGGTGACCGCCCAGGACGCGCGGCAGGTCGTGGTCACCCTGGTGGAGAACAAGAGCAACCTGGCGGGCCAGATGTGCACCATGGACATGCGCTACCCGGTGGTATCGGCGACCCTGTCCGAACCCCTGAACGAGCGGACCGTGGTGCTGACGAGCGCCAAACGAGGTTACTGACCGGTAGTATCCCGGGCATGAAGAAACGCCAGGTCTCCGCCACGCGGATCGTCGCGGCTCCGCCGGAGAAGATCTTCGAGCTGCTCACGGACCCGTCGAAGCACCCGCTGATCGACGGGTCCGGCACGGTGCTGGCCGCGCAGAGCAGCGGGCCGGAACGCCTGACGCTCGGCTCCCGCTTCGGCATGGACATGAAGATGGGCGCGCCGTACAAGATCCTCAACACGGTCGTCGAGTACGACGAGAACCGGCTGATCGCCTGGCGGCACTTCAACGGGCACCGCTGGCGCTGGCAGCTCACGCCCCTCGAGGACGGCTCGACCGAGGTCACCGAGACCTTCGACTGGTCCACCGCGCGGATCCCGCTGTTGATCGACCTGAGCTTCTTCCCGCGCAAGAACAAGCAGGCCATCGACAAGACGCTGGACCGGCTGGTGAACCTGTTCCAGGCGTGAAGGAACGGGCGCCACCCGCGGGTGGCGCCCGTTCCCGTCAGCCGGTCAGGAGCGGAAGCTGATCTGCAGCACCGGTTCCGAGGTCTCGGCGAAGAAGTCGTTGCCCTTGTCGTCGATGACGATGAACGCCGGGAAGTCCTCGACCTCGATCTTCCACACGGCTTCCATGCCCAGCTCGGGGTACTCCAGGACCTCGACCTTCTTGATGCAGTCCTGCGCCAGCCGCGCCGCCGGGCCACCGATCGAGCCCAGGTAGAAGCCGCCGTGCTGCCGGCAGGACGCGGTCACCTGCTTGGACCGGTTGCCCTTGGCGAGCATGACCATCGACCCGCCTGCCGCCTGGAACTGGGCGACGTAGGAGTCCATCCGGCCCGCGGTCGTCGGCCCGAACGAGCCGGACGCGTAGCCGTCCGGGGTCTTGGCCGGGCCGGCGTAGTAGACCGGGTGGTCGCGCAGGTACTGCGGCATCTCCTCACCGGCTTCGAGGCGCTCGGCGATCTTGGCGTGCGCGATGTCGCGGGCCACCACCAGCGGGCCGGTCAGCGACAAGCGGGTCTTCACCGGCAGCGAGGACAGCTGCGCGCGGATCTCGTCCATCGGGCGGTTCAGGTCGACCTGGACCACCTCGTCGGACAGGTCGTCGGTGGTCACGTCCGGGAGGAAGCGGGCCGGGTCGCGCTCCAGCTGCTCGATGAACACGCCGTCGGCGGTGATCTTCGCCTTGGCCTGGCGGTCCGCCGAGCAGGACACCGCGATGCCGACCGGGCAGGACGCGCCGTGCCGCGGCAGGCGGATGACGCGCACGTCGTGGCAGAAGTACTTGCCGCCGAACTGGGCGCCGATGCCGAACTGCCGGGTCATCTCCAGGACCTGCTGCTCCAGGTCGGTGTCCCGGAAGCCGTGGCCGAGCGGGGAGCCCTCGCGCGGCAGGTTGTCCAGGTAGCGCGCGGAGGCGAGCTTGGCGACCTTGAGGTTGTACTCGGCCGACATGCCGCCGACCACGATCGCCAGGTGGTAGGGCGGGCAGGCCGCGGTGCCGAGGCTGCGCAGCTTCTCGTCCAGGAACTTCGCCAGCCGCTTCGGATTCAGGACGGCCTTGGTCTCCTGGTAGAGGAACGTCTTGTTGGCCGAGCCGCCGCCCTTGGCCATGAACAGGAACTCGTAGCTCGGATCCCCGGTCCCGTCCTTGTGGAACAGCTCGATCTGGGCCGGCAGGTTGGTCCCGGTGTTCTTCTCCTCCCAGAAGGTGACCGGCGCCATCTGCGAGTAGCGCAGGTTCAGCTCCTGGTAGGCGTCGAAGATGCCGCGCGCGAGGGCCTGCTCGTCGTTGCCGCCGGTGAGCACGCCCTGGCTGCGCTTGCCGATGACGATCGCGGTGCCGGTGTCCTGGCACATCGGCAGCACCCCGCCGGCCGAGATGGCGGCGTTGCGCAGCAGGTCCATCGCCACGAAGCGGTCGTTGCCGCTGGCCTCGGGGTCGTCGACGATCGCGCGCAGCTGCGCCAGGTGCGACGAGCGCAGCAGGTGCTGGATGTCGGTGATGGCGGTCCGGGCGAGCTTGGTCAGCGCTTCGGGGTCGACTTCCAGGAACTTCCGTCCGGCGGCCTCGACGACCCGGACGCCCTCGGCCGTCACGAGCCGGTACTCGGTCTCGTGGTCCGGACCCAGCGGCAGCACGTCGGTGTACTGGAAGGTGGTGGTGGTCACTCGGGCTCCCTCGCAGGCAATTCGGGCCCTTGACGTTACCGCCTGCGCGTGCTCACCCACGCTGAGGTGTGGCGCGGACCTCGCCGGCGATCGCGTGGCGCGAACCACCCCGGAAAAGTCGGAAGGCCGGGCCCACCCCGACGGACCCGACCTTCCGGGGAAAGCGGCCGGGAGCACAGGGCGCCCGCCGCGAAGTTCACCGTCCGTAGGACGTGAAGAACTCACCAGACGTTGCTTCCACGGTGACGTGACCTACGTCATACGTCAACACGGCCGATCGGGTTGTCGTGGAAGGCAAACAGGGCCACCCCGCGTAGGCGGAGTGGCCCTGTCGGTTGCCCTGGACGGGTCAGCTGGCGTAGGCGCGCAGCCGCTCGGCCCGCTCGCCCTGGCGCAGCTTCGACATGACCTCGCGCTCGATCTGGCGGACCCGCTCGCGGGACAGCCCGAAGTGCTTGCCGATCTGGTCGAGGGTGCGCGGCTGGCCGTCGTCGAGGCCGTAGCGCATCCGGATGACCTGCTGCTCCCGCTCGTCGAGCGTGGCCAGGACCCGGCGCAGGTCGTCCTGCAGCAGGCCCGAGATGACCGCGCTCTCGGCGTCGGTGGCTTCGGAGTCCTCGATGAAGTCGCCCAGCGGGGCGTCCTCGTCGGTGCCGACCGGCATGTCCAGGCTCACCGGGTCGCGGGCGTGGTCGAGCAGGTCGGCGACCTTCTCCACCGCGATGCCGGACTCGGCGGCCAGCTCCTCGTTGGTGGCCTCACGGCCGAGCTGCTGGTGCAGGTCGCGCTTGATGCGGGCCAGCTTGTTGACCTGCTCGACGAGGTGCACGGGCAGCCGGATGGTGCGGCCCTGGTCGGCCATGCCGCGGGTGATGGCCTGGCGGATCCACCACGTCGCGTAGGTCGAGAACTTGAACCCCTTGGAGTAGTCGAACTTCTCCACCGCGCGGATCAGACCCAGGTTCCCCTCCTGGATCAGGTCGAGCAGCGGCATCCCCCGTCCGGTGTAGCGCTTGGCCAGCGACACGACCAGCCGGAGGTTGGCCTCCAGCAGGTGGTTCTTGGCCTTGTGGCCGTCGCGCACGAGCGCCTCCAGCTCCTTGCGGCGCTGCGGGCTCAGCTTCGGCGCGGTGTCGAGCATGTGCTGCGCGAACACCCCCGCCTCGATGCGCTTGGCGAGCTCGACCTCGTCGGCGGCGGACAGCAGCGCGGTCTTGCCGATCCCGTTGAGGTAGACCCGCACGAGGTCCGCGGCCGGGCCCTGGGCGTCGAGATCCGCGTCGAGGTTCGGCGAAGGGCGTACGCTGGACTCGACGGGCTCGAATTCGGGCTCGGGGACCTCACGAGTCGGACGCTCGAGAGTCTGTACTGACATGTTCTGCCTCCCCGGTCACGGGCGGACACGTTCGGTGCGTCACACCGGCTCCTGCGCCGCGTGGGTGAATCCTGTGGAGTACTCCACCCCCGCGCGCCCAGCTCGTCGGCTGGACAATGGTTCCAACGCCGGCCGTTGCCAAAACGTTCCCGCCTCCTCGACTTCCAGACGGGGCGGTACCGGACCGGGTTGCTCCACCAAAGCTGAGGTTTTGCTGAGAGACCCGCCCGGCGGGGCAGTGGTTCAGACCTCTACGAGCACCGTGAAGGGCCCGTCGTTGGCGCTGTGCACCGCCATCATGGCGCCGAATTTCCCCGTGGCCACACGGGCTCCGCGCTCGCGCAGCTCCGCCACGACGCGGTCGAACAACGCCAGCGCGGCGTCCGGGCGGGCCGCCTGCGTCCACGATGGACGGCGCCCCTTGCGGGTGTCGCCGTAGAGCGTGAATTGGCTCACCACCAGCAGCGGGGCCCCGGAAGTGGCGCAGGACTCCTCGTCGCGCAGGATCCGGAGCTCGTGCAGCTTGCGTGCCATGGTGACCGCTTTGTCTTCGGTGTCCGAAACGTGGACGCCCAGCAGCACCAGCAGCCCCGGCTCCTCGATCGCGCCGACGACCTCACCCCCGACTGTGACGCTCGCCTCGGTCACCCGCGCCGCGACCGCCCTCACACCGCCTCCAGGAACCCGTGGCGGACCAGCTCGCGCACCAGCGGCAACGCGGCCTCGGTCAGCGCGTCGGCGTCCAGGCCGTGCCCGGCGGCGAGCAGCGACAGCAGGTCCGACAGCGGCAGCGCGCCCCGGCAGCCGGCCAGCAGCGCGGCGACCGTCTCGTCGACCTCGTGCTGCCAGCCGGGCCCGTCGGAGCGGTGCAGCCGCAGCACGGTGGTGTCCCAGCCCTCGTCGCCGGGCGCGGAAACCCGCTCCAGCAGCACCGTCGGCGGCACCCGGAAGCGCGCGCCGAGCAGGTCGTGGCCGTGCTCGCGCAGCCAGCTCACGCGGTCCAGCCAGGCGCCGGCCTCCGGGCCCAGCGGATCGTCGTAGGCCTGCCGCAGGTCCTCGCACACCACCGTCGGGTGCGCCGCGTCGGTCCGGCGCAGCGTGACGAACCCGAACCCGACGCCCCGGACCTTGTTCTCCGCGAACCAATCCAGCCAGCCGGCGGCCTTGGCCCGGCCGCGCTCGGAGCGCGGATCGATGCCCGCGTCACGCAACCAGGTGCCCACGTACAGCCCCGGGTCGGCTACGTCGCGTTGCACGAACCACGCGTCCGTGCCGCCCGGCAGCCACCGGCTCACCCGGTCGGCCCAGTCCTCGCCGTCGACGTGCAACCAGGAGGCGAGCAGCTGCCCGGTGCCGCCCTCGGTCAGGAACCCGGGCAGCTGGCGGATCACCAGCGCGCTCGCGTCGTCGCCGGCCGGCCCGGAGTCGCGGTAGGTGTAGTCGATGCGCGGCGGTCCCACCACGAACGGCGGATTGCACACGATCTGGTCGAACCGGCGGCGCGCGACCGGCGCGAACCACTCGCCCCGCACCAGTTCCACGTCCAGCTCGTTCAGCCGGAACGTCGCGTCCGCCAGCGCCAGCGCCCGCTCCGACACGTCGGTGGCGGTGACCCGCCGGGCGTGCCGGGTCGCGTGCAGCGCCTGCACCCCGTTGCCGGTGCCCAGGTCCAGCAGGCTGCCCACCGGGCGGCGGGTGGTGGCGCGGATCAGGCTCAGCGACGCGTGGCCGACGCCGAGCACGTGGTCCGGCGGCACCTCGGCGCCGAGCACGTCGGAGTCCAGGTCCGACACCACCCACCAGGAACCCTGCTCGTCCCCGTGCGGCCGCACGTCCAGGCCCGCGCGCAGCAGCTCCCGTCCGCGCACGAGACCGGCCGCGAGCGCGTCGTCCAGCGCGAGCGGCGCCAGGGCCGCCCGCACCGCCGCCTCCGGCTCGGCCGAGCCCAGCAGGAACAGGCGGATGAGCGTGCCGAGCTCACCGGCGTCCGCGGTGGCGCGGAAGGCGAGTTCGGGCTCACCGCGGCCCAGCGCCGCGTGCGCGGTCCCGCCGAGCGCGCCGACCACGCCGTCGGCGTCGTAGCCGGTCCGCCGGAACGCCTCGCGCAGCCGGGCCAGGAAATCGTCGGAGAACCGCGGAATGCTCACGGTGGGTGATCCTCCCACGCGAGCCGCCGCGGCTGTGCTGTGATGGCCGTATGACCACCACGGACCGGGCAGCGCTGTTCGCGGGGCTCGACGAGCTCCTGCCGGGCCTGCAGGAGCTCTACGTCGACCTGCACCGGCACCCCGAGCTGTCGTTCGCCGAGCACCGGACCGCGGGCAAGCTCGCGGCGCGGTTGCGTGAGGCCGGGTTCGAGGTGCACACCGGCATCGGCGGCACCGGCGTGGCCGGGGTGCTGCGCAACGGGGACGGCCCGGCCGTGATGCTGCGCGCGGACATCGACGCGCTGCCGGTCGCCGAGAAGACCGGCCTGCCCTACGCCAGCGAGGTGCGCGCGCCGAACGCCGGCGGCGACGAGGTCCCGGTCATGCACGCGTGCGGCCACGACATGCACGCCACCTGGCTCGACGGCGCCGCCCGGCTGCTCGCCGCGCGGCGGGACGGCTGGCGGGGCACCCTCGTCGTGGTCTACCAGCCCGGTGAGGAGGTCGGCGACGGCGCGGAGGCGATGGTCCGCGACGGCCTGTTCGACCTGGTCGGCACACCCGCCGTGGTGCTCGGCCAGCACGTCGTGCCCGGCCCGGCCGGCTGGGTGCTGACCCGGCCGGGCGTGCTGATGGCGGCGACCGACTCGCTGCGGATCGTGCTGCACGGCCGCGGCGGGCACGGCTCCCGGCCGGAGACGACCGTCGACCCGGCGGTGCTGGCCGCGTCGGTGGTGATGCGGCTGCAGACGATCGTGTCCCGCGAGATCGCGGCGACCGAGCAGGCCGTGGTGACCGTCGGGTCGATGCACGTCGGCACCGCGCCCAACATCATCGCCGAGGAAGCCGTGCTCGAGGTCAACGTCCGCACCTTCGACGAGCAGGTCCGGTCCCGGGTGCTGGCCGCGGTCGAGCGCATCGTCCGGGGCGAGGCGGCCGCGGCGGGCGCGCCACGGCCCCCGGAGATCACGCCGATCGCGACGTTCCCGGTGACCAGCAACGACGAGGCCGCGAACCGGACGCTGAGCGAGGCCTTCACCGCCCACTTCGGCGCCGACCGCACCATGGAGGCGCCGCTGGTCACCGGCAGCGAGGACTTCGGCGAGTTCGGCCGCGCGGCCGGGGTGCCGTCGGTGTTCTGGCTGGTCGGCGGGCTGGACCAGGACTTCGTGCTCACCGCCATGGCCGAGGGCCGGTTCGAGCGGGACGTGCCGTCCAACCACTCGCCGCGGTTCGCGCCGGTGCTGCACCCGACGCTGCGCACCGGCGTGGAGACGCTGGTCGTGGCCGCGCTCACGTTTTTGTCGGTGGGTGGTGGCACGCTCGGAGCATGACCGAGATCCCGGCCGCCAACTTCGCCCAGCTGTGGGCCGAGGACACGCGCCCGCCCCTGCCCAAGACCGGTGACGAGCGCGAGATCCTCACCGCCTACCTCGACTGGCACCGGCAGACCTTCGAGCTCAAGTGCGCCGGCGTGCCACCGGATCGCCTGTCCGAGAAGCTGATCCCGCCGTCGGGCCTGACCCTGCACGGGCTGCTGCGCCACCTCGCCGGTGTCGAACGCTGGTGGTTCCGCATCCAGTTCCGCGGCGAGGACGTGCCGGTCCTGTACTACTCCGACGACGATCCGGAGCAGGACTTCGAGCGCCTGGACGGCGATCCGGCGGAGGCGCTGGCGGTGTGGCGCGCCGAGTGCGAGCAGTCGCGGCGGATCGTCGCCGACGCGCCGTCGCTGGACGTCACCGGCGTGCACGCGCCGCCGGGCACGCCGGTCTCGCTGCGCCGGATCATCGTGCACGTGCTCGCCGAGTACGCCCGCCACAACGGGCACGCCGACCTGCTGCGCGAACGGATCGACGGCAAGACCGGGTACTGAAGGAGGGAAACGTGACCGACGCACTCGCGCTCACCCGCGCGCTGACCGCGGTCGACACGGTGGGGCACGCCGAAACGGCGGCGCTGGAGGTCGTGGCGCCGCTGCTGCGGGAGGCGGGGTTCCGGCTGGAGGTGTTCGAGCACGAACCCGGCCGCGGCACGCTGGTGGCCGAGTGGGAGACCGGGCACGACGTGCCGCCGCTGTGCCTGTCCGGGCACGTCGACACGGTGCCGCTGGGCGGCGCGCCGTGGCAGCGCGACCCGTTCGCCGGGGAGACCGACGGCGACCGGGTCTACGGCCGCGGGGTGAGCGACATGAAGGCCGGGGTGCTCGCGATCGTCACGGCGGCGGTCGCGGTCGCGCGGTCCCGGCCGCGGCGGTCCGGACTGCGGCTGGTGCTGACGGCGGCGGAGGAGACCGGCTCGCAGGGCGCGCGGTTCGTGGCGGACCGGCTGGGGCCGAGCGGGCCGCTGGTGATCACCGAGCCAACGGCGAACGTGGCGTTCCACGGCCACAAGGGCGCGCTGTGGCTGGAGGCGCACGCGTCCGGGGTCACCGCGCACGGGTCGATGCCGCACCTGGGGGACAACGCGGTCGTCAAACTGGCGGCGGCGGTGACGCGGCTGGCGGAGTACCGGTTCGGCGTGGAGCCGCACCCGGTGATGGGGCCGCCGACGCTCAACGTCGGCACCTTCGCCGGCGGGCTGAACACGAACTCGGTACCCGACCGCGCGGTGGCGACGGTCGACGTCCGCACGGTGGCGGGGCAGGACCACGCGGCGCTGCTGGCCGAACTGGCCTCGGTGGCCGGCGTCGAGGTCCGGCCGCTGATCGACCTGCCGCCGGTGTGGACCGATCCGGGCGACGAGTGGGCGGCTTCGGCGGCCGAGATCGTCCGGGACGTCACGGGCGCCGGCGGGGAGGTGGCGACGGCGACGTACTTCACCGACGCGTCCGTGCTGACGCCCGCGCTGGGCGGCGTGCCGACGCTCATCTGCGGCCCCGGCCAGCCGGAGCAGGCGCACGTCACCGACGAGTGGTGCTCGATCACCCGCCTGGCGGAGTCGGTGGAGATCCTGAAGCGCATCTGTGCCGCCTGGTGCGGGATTTAACGCCACCCGAGTATCGCCGGTGCGGGGGAAGTGGCAGCATGGAGGGCACAGGAGGTGGTCGCGGTGAACAGGTCCCCCCGGGGCACCGGCGACGAGGACGCCCCCGTTCTCATCACCGAGGCCGCCCCGTCCTACGAAGAGGAACACGCGGCCCGCAAGCGCAAGTACATGCTCATGATGGGCATGCGGTTCCCGTGCCTGGTGCTGGCCGGGCTCTTCTACCACACCTGGTGGCTCGCGCTGCTGTTCATCGTCATCTCGGTCCCGCTGCCGTGGGTCGCGGTGCTGATCGCCAACGACCGCCCCCCGCGCAAGCGGGAGGAGGTCAACCGCTACCAGCGCTCCGCGAAGGCCATCGAGCACCGCGAACACCGCATCATCGACGGCTGACCCCCGCGAGTCCCACGCCCCCGCACGCGAGTCCCACGCCCCCGCAGGCGAGTTCCACGTTCGCGCGGGCGAGTTCCACGTTCGCGGGGAAACCCCGGTGCAGCACTCGCGTCCGCGAGTGCAGAGCTCGCGGGCCGGAGCGTAGGACTCGCGGGCTTGAGCGTGGGACTCGCGGGCCGGAGCGTGGGACTCGCGGGCTTGAGCGTGGGACTCGCGGGGCGCGAGGCTCAGGGTTGCGCGCCCACCTTCGTGACCGCTCGCGCGCCCAGTCGTACGCCCGCCCGCAGGGCGTCCACAGTGGACTCACCCCGCAGCCAGGCCGCCAGCACGCCCGCGTCGAAGGCGTCGCCCGCGCCGGTGGAGTCCACGCACTCGGCCTCCTCCGCCGGGACGCTCACCTCGCCGTCCGCGGACACCCACGTCGCGCCCTCCAGACCGGCCGTCACCACCACCGCGCCGACGTCGTCCAGCAGCGCCTTCGCCGCCGACGGTGCCGCCGAACCGGTCAGCGCCAGCAGCTCCGCGGTGTTGGGCATCAGCAGATCCGTCCCGCGCACGTCCGCCAGGAACGCCCGCGCGTCCGTGATCAACGCCGCCGCCTGCGGGTCCACCGACGTCGTCAGCCCGGCTTCCTTCGCCGCCGCCAGCGCGGCCAGCCCGGCCGGCCGCGACGACGGATCCAGCAGCACGTACCCGGACAGGTGCAGGTGATCCGCACCGTCGAGCGCGGCAGGGGACACGTCCTCCGGCGCGAACCGCCCCATCGCGCCCCGGTCCGGCAGCATGCTCCGCTGCCCCGACCCGTCCACCAGCACCACGACGCAGCACGTGGGCACGGCGGCATCGACCGCGAAGGCGCACGACACGCCCGCGGCCTCCAGCTCGGCCCGCACCATCCGCCCACCCGCGTCGTCCCCGACGCGGGCGATCAGCGTGGTCTCGACACCGCTCGCGGCCAGCCACGCGGCCGTGTTCGCGCCGGCGCCGCCACCGGCCAGCCGCACCCGCGACCGCGAGTCGCCGCCGTGGACGATCGGTCCCTCGTGCCGGGCCACCACGTCCAGCCCGGCGTCCCCCACCACGACGACCTTCACGCGAGCTCCACCGCGACCTCGGCCGCGACCCGCGCGTTCGACACCACCAGCTCCTCGTTCGCGTCCAGGCTCGCCCCGCCGCTGGCGGTGTGGAAGTGCTCCAGCAGCACCGGCGTCACCTCCTTGCCGTGCACCCCGCGCGACTCCAGCAGCGCCAGCCCCTCGGCCAGCAACCGGTCGTGCAGCTCGGCGTCCATCTCCGCCTCGGCCGGGATCGGGTTGGCCAGCAGCACGCCCGACGAGGCGTACCGCCGGTGTGCGGCGACCACGGCGGCGACCGCGCCCGCGTCGTCGACCCGCCACGGCACGCCGAAACCCGAGGTCCGCCGGTAGAACGCGGGGAACTCGCCGGTCCGGTACCCGAGCACCGGCACCGAGTTCGTCTCCAGCACCTCCAGGGTGGCGGCGATGTCCAGCACCGACTTCACCCCCGAGCAGACCACCAGCACCGGCACCCGCGCCAGTACGCCGAGGTCGGCCGAGACGTCCCAGGACTCGTTCGCCCCGAGGTGCACGCCGCCCAGCCCGCCGGTGGCGAACACGCCGATCCCGGCCGCGTGCGCCAGCGCCGAGGTGCTCGCCACCGTCGTCGCGCCCGAGCGGCCGAGCCCGATGGCGGGCCCGAGGTCGCGCAGGGACAGCTTGTCCAGCCCCGCGTCGGGCGCGCACACGCGCTCCAGCTGGGCGCGGGACAGCCCGGCGTGGGCGACGCCGTCGAGCACCGCGATCGTGGCCGGCACCGCGTCGGCCTTCCGGACGGTCTCCTCCAGCCGGTTCGCGACCGCGAGGTTGCGGCCCGGGGGCAGGCCGTGGGACAGGATCGTGCTTTCCAGCGCGACGACCGCGCGGCCGCTGTGCACGGCGTCGGCGACCTCGTCGGCCAGGGATATCGGGGGTGTCACGAGGGACCATCTTCACCGACGGTCCGGGGGAGAGCCCCGGCGGGTGGGCGAGCCGGGCCGCCTCACTTCAGGTACTGCGCCACGCCCTCCCCCATGGACCAGTCCACCGGGTGGTTCTCCGTCACGCTGACGAACACGTTCCGCGGTTCGATCCCGGCCCGCTCGGCGGCCAGTTCCGCGATCCGCGCGTAGAGCGCCTTCTTCTGCGCGTCGGTGCGGCCCACCCGCATGGTGATGCTGACGAACACGACCCCGTCGTCCCGGCGGATGCCAGGGTAGGTGCCGTACCGCAGCAGGCCCCCGGTCGAGATGACCTGGAACAGGTCGTCCGCGGGCACGTCGATCGTCTCGGTCATGGCCTGGTGGACGGCGTCGCCCAGGGCGGCCAGCGTGGCGTCGTCGTGGGTGGGCAGGGCGTCGATGCGAACGAGAGGCATGCCCTCACTGTACATACCAATAGGTACAGATGCCCACCGGTGTCGCCGTGCCGGGGCGCTGCGGCAAAATGGGCACATGAGCACATCGACGCTGCCCGAGGTAGACACCCGCCCGGAGTCCACCGAGGAGACCGACAGCGATCAGCCGAAGGTCTTCCACTACGTGCGCAAGGACAAGATCGCCGAAAGCGCGGTCATGGGCACGTACGTGGTGGCGCTGTGCGGCGAGGTCTTCCCCGTCACCCGCTCGCCCAAGCCCGGCTCGCCGGTGTGCCCGGCGTGCAAGGAGATCTACGAGGGCTTGCGCCCCGGTCCGGACGGCGAGGACTGATCCGCGAGGTCCTCCTCCGCCGGGGCCTCCTCCGGCTTGCGCGGCTTGCGCAGCGGCTGCGTCGTGCGCTCCCACAGTGACGGCGAGTCCTCGCGCAGGCGTTCCTTGGCGCGTTCCATCTCCAGCCGCCGCCACTTGCGGCGCTGGCGGCGGGTCATCTTCGCCGGCCACAGCTCCTGGATCGCGGCGTTGAAGTAGGCGCCGCCGACGATGGCCATGCCGATGAAGAACGTGAACAGCAGGAACGCGATCGGGGTGGCCAGCGCGCCGTAGGTGTAGCCGGTGCTGGTGATCCACGACAGGTAGACCCGCAGCCCGACGCTCGCCAGCAGGAAGATCACCATCGCCAGCACCGCGCCGGGCAGCCCGCGGTGCCACGGCAGCCGGCGCGGCAGGGCCAGCTTGTACAGCGTCGCCACGGCCAGGACCAGCAGCACCCCGATCACCGGGTAGTACAGCCAGCTGATCCAGGTGGTGATCGTCGGCGCCCAGCCGTCCGGCAGGAAGTCGATCAGGATGTCCGGCCCGACCGCGATGATCGGCAGGCCGACCACCAGCAGCACCAGGCTGGCCAGGTAGAGCAGCAGCGCGTAGATCCGCTGCCACACCTCGTTGCGCACACCGTACTGGTCGTGCGCCACGGTGATCGCGTCGACGAACGACGACATCGCCGACGAGCCCGCCCACAGCGAGATCAGGAAGCCGACCGAGACGATCTCGCCCTTGCCGATGGTCAGGATGTCGTCGACCGTCGGTTCGATGATCTGGGTGACGACGCTGTCGCTGAAGATCTTGTCCGCGAACGTGATGATCCGGTCGTGCACCGCGGTGACGAAGCCCTGGCCGAACCAGTCGCCCATGAACCCGAGGCTGCCCAGCAGCCCGAGCAGCAGCGGCGGGAGCGACAGCGTCTGCCAGAAGGCCGCCTCCGCCGACTCCGAGAAGATGTTGCCTTCCCACGCCTTGTTGAGCGTGCGCCCGAGCAGGCGCGCTGGGCCCTTGCGGCGGGCGGCGGCCTCGGGCGTCTCGTCGGACGGTGCACTCATCTCAGCCCCAAGCATGGCGGAAGCGGCGCGGTTTGGCTTGTCAAGAGCTGTGGCGTGTTCAACTCCGCCGTGCCGTTCGCGGCCCTTGTCGGTGGGGACGGGTAATCTCCGATGAGCCGCCCTCACCCCCGTCCGGCGTCGCGGCCGGGCAGTTCCGTGGGGGCATTCGCATGTCGCGTTCCATCGTCGGCGAGAGGAGGGGGAGGAATCCCTTGTCGGACACGGCCCAGGGTAATCGGACCGGTCAGGGCTTCGCCGCACCCGAGCCCCAGCACGACTCCACCGCCCGCCCGCTGCGGGCCTGGCAGCGCCGGGCGCTGACGAAGTACCTGAGCACGCAGCCGCAGGACTTCCTCGCCGTCGCGACGCCCGGTGCCGGCAAGACGGTGTTCGGCCTGCGCATCGCCGCCGAGCTGCTGTCCGATCGCACGGTCGAGGCGGTCACCATCGTGACCCCGACCGAGCACCTCAAGCACCAGTGGGCCGCCTCGGCGGCCATGGCCGGCATCCCGATCGACTCGAACTACCGCAACGGCCAGGGCGCCGTCGCGGCCGACTACCGCGGCGTGGCCCTGACGTACGCGCAGGTGGCCGCCCACCCGACCCTGCACAGGGTGCGCACCGAGGGCCGCAAGACGCTGGTCATCCTCGACGAGATCCACCACGGCGGTGACGCGAAGAGCTGGGGCGACGCGATCCGCGAGGCGTTCACGCCGGCCGTGCGGCGCCTGGCGCTGACCGGTACCCCGTTCCGCAGCGACGACTCGCCGATCCCGTTCGTCACCTACGAGCCCGACGGCGACGGCTCGCTGCGCAGCAAGGCCGACCACGCCTACGGCTACGCCGACGCGCTCGCCGACGGCGTCGTCCGGCCGGTCGTGTTCCTCGCCTACAGCGGTGAGGCGTCCTGGCGCACCAGCGCGGGGGAGGAGTTCACCGCGCGGCTGGGGGAGCCGCTGACGGCCGAGCAGACCGCCCGCGCGTGGCGCACCGCGCTCGACCCCGGCGGCGAGTGGATCCCGTCGGTCCTGCAGGCCGCGGACACCCGGCTGCAGCAGCTGCGCAGCGGCGGCATCCCGGACGCCGGTGGTCTGGTCATCGCCACCGACCAGGAGTCGGCGCGCGCCTACGCGAAGATCCTGGCGCGGATCACCGGCGAGGCGCCCACCGTGGTGCTGTCCGACGACCCGAAGGCGACCGCGCGGATCGGCGAGTTCTCCGAGTCGACCGACCGGTGGCTGGTCGCGGTGCGGATGGTGTCCGAAGGTGTCGACGTGCCGCGCCTGGCGGTCGGCGTGTACGCCACGAGCGCGTCGACGCCGCTGTTCTTCGCCCAGGCCATCGGGCGGTTCGTGCGGGCGCGGCGCAAGGGCGAGACGGCGAGCGTGTTCCTGCCGAGCGTGCCGGTGCTGCTGGAGCTGGCCGGCGAGCTGGAGGCGCAGCGCGACCACGTGCTCGGCAAGCCGCACCGGGAGAAGGACGGCTGGGACGACGAGCTGCTGGCGCAGGCCAACCGCACCGAGGACGAGCCCGGCGAGGAGGAGAAGGCGTTCACGTCGCTGGGCGCCTCGGCCGAGCTGGACCAGGTGATCTACGACGGCAACTCCTTCGGCACCGCGGTGTTCTCCGGCAGCGAGGAGGAGCAGGAGTACCTGGGGCTGCCCGGCCTGCTGGAGCCGGACCAGGTGCGGGCGCTGCTGCGCAAGCGGCAGGAGGAGCAGCTGGACGCCGAGAGCCGCCGCAAGCCGGAGAAGGAGCAGGTCCCGGCGCCGGCGCCGCGGCCGCAGTCGGTGAACGAGCGGATCGCCGCGCTGCGCAAGGAGCTGAACACCCTGGTGGGCATGTACCACCACCGCACGCGCAAACCGCACGGCGCGATCCACAGCGAGCTGCGCCGTGCCTGCGGCGGCCCACCGACGGCGATGGCGACGATGGAGCAGCTGGAGGAGCGGATCGCGACGCTGCGCTCCTGGTGAGCCGGGCTCCCTCGGAGCGCGACCGGCGTGGTGACCACGGGGACGGCAGCGAACCCGCTGGCCGCGGCGGCCACGGATGGCTGACCCGGCCGGGGAGCGCCGCCCTACGCAGCGGCGGTCGGGGCGCAGTGCGTCCTGGGTGGGCCGTTGCCGGGTGGCTTCGCGACTCCTAGGGCCAAGTGCCGGAGCGCACGGCCCCTGCCCTGCGCGGCGGCTACGTCCCGCTGCGCGGCACCGCAGTCCCGGCGCGGTGGGCCCGCCACCCGAGGAATCCGTCGAGCAGCAGGAACGCCAGCAACGACAGCCCGAAGACCGGCGCGAACCAGCCGGCCACGATGCCGGCGGCGGCCAGCGGCACCAGCACCCTCCTGGGCAGCCGCCGCAGTGAGCCGCGCGGGTAGGGGCGGCCCAGGGCGCGCCCGGTCGGGCGGCGCTGCCACCACATGCGGTAGCCCCACCCGATCAGCGCGATCAGGCCGACCATCACCACCGCCAGCACGATCTGGTTCGCCAGGCCGAACAGCAGGCCCATGTGCGCGTCGATGCCCCAGCGCGCCAGCTTCGCGGCCAGTGGCCAGTCCGCGAACCGCAGGACGCCGAGCACCTCGCCGGTGCCCGGGTCGATCGCGGCCGCGTCCTGCTTCTCCGGCCAGCTGCGCTGGATCTGCTTCACCACGTACGCCTTGCCGGCCGCGGGCGGGGTGATTTCGACCGGGTTGTCCAGACCGGCCGTGCGCGCCGCGGCCAGCGCCTCGTCGAAACCCACCGCCGGGGCCGCGGTCGCGGCGGGCAGTTTCGACGGCACCGACGGCGTCTGCCAGCTCAGCGCGGCCCGCACCTCGGAAATGTTCTGCCCGGCGAACTGCGACCAGGTCAGCCCGGTCGCGGACAGGAAGAACAGCACCAGCGCCACCCCGGTGCCGGTGGTGGCGTGCCAGGACAGCGTGCGTGCCCGGCCGGTCGCGGCCCGGCGCTTGCGGCGGCGGCCCCACCACAGGACCAGCCCGCCGGCCACCACGACCGCCAGCCAGCTCGCCGCCAGCTCGCTGTAGAGCCGGCCGGCCTCGCCCAGGTGGAGGTTGCGGTGCAGGTTGTCCAGCCAGCCCCGGATCGGCATCGCGCCCCCGGAGCCGTAGGTGTCCAGCACGCCGCGCAGCTCGCCGTCGTAGGGGTTGACGAAGGCGGTCCGGTAGTAGCTCTCGGGCAGGCCGTCGACCGTGAAGACGACCTGCGTGGTGTCGGTCGCCGTCGGCCCGGGCCGCACGCTGTACAACGTGCCTTCCGGGACGGCGGCCTCCGCGGTGGCGACCTGGGCGGCCAGCGTCTGCGTCGTTGTCCCGGCCGGCACGTGCAGCTCGTGGTCGTAGACGACCTGCTCGAGCTGCGGCGCGAACACGTACAGCAGGCCGGTGATCGCGGCCACCAGCAGGAACGGGCCGACGAGGATCCCGGCGCAGAAGTGCAGGCGCAGCAGGACCGGGCGCAGCGTCCCGCGCGCCGCGGCGACGGTCGGCGCGGCCGGCTGGCGGAGGTCGTCCGTCGTCATGCTGCTCCTCGGCGGGGAGGGACCGGCTTTCCCTCCAGGTCGCCGGGAGCGGCGCGGTGGTTCCCGGTGTGACGCCGGGCACAATTCCGGCGGGGACAAACGAAAACGGGCGCCCGGTCCGTCCGGGCGCCCGCTCGCTGTCTGTGGTCTGGCTCAGCCGCGCTGGATCTCCGCAGCGATCTCCTTGAGCTTCGACTCGTACTCGCGGGCGTGGTGGCCGCAGAAGAGCAGCTCGCCACCGCTGGAGAGGATGGCTCGTACCTGTGCTGCAGCGCCGCACCGGTCACAACGGTCGGCTGCGGTCAACTCGGGGCGGGTGAGCGTCGGTGATGTCATTGGAGTCTCCCTCCGTCCCGGCATCGGCTGCCCGATGCCATCGATCCAGCGGCGACCACTTCGGCCCTGCGGTTGCCCGTCGGCTCCGCGGTGTTCGCTGGCCTCCACTCTTGCAGACGTTGAGCGCCTGGCAAGTGTTCCCGGCTGTGTGGGATGTGTGTCACGCAGAATTACCCCGGATGTCGTAGATCAATCCCGCCAGCCGGGACGAAGAGGACTGCCGGAAACCTGTTTCCCGTGGTCAGGACCAGTGTGATGAGGCGGAACCCGGCCCGGGAAAACGGGTGTCAAGCGGCCGCGCGGACGGGCTTGTTCGTTCTCAGCGGAATTCGGCGGACCGGTCCGAGGTGAGATCGTGATCAGTCCGTGTGCGAAACCATCCCCCGCGCGGGGCAGTGCCGGTTCCTGCGAGACACTCGTTGTCATGACGAAGCAGGCGTCGGCGGCCGCGAAGGACCTGGCGGCGGCCGGGGTCGGCGCGCAGCACCTCGCCTGGGCCGACAACAACGGCATCCCGCGGTCGCGGATCGTGCCGCTGAGCGGCCTGGCCGCGGCGGCCACGCGCGGCGTGGGGATCACCTCGTTGTTCGCCGTGTTCGACACGCACGACGTCATCACCTTCGACCACCCCGGGCTGGCCACGCCCTCCGGTGACGTGCGTCTCGTGCCGGTGATCGACCGCCTACGGCGGCTCGCGGGGCAGCCGGCGCTCGCCTGGGCGCCCGGACGGCAGGTCGCCGCCGACGGGTCGCCGTGGCCCTACTGCCAGCGCACGGCCCTGGAGAACGTGGTGTCCGCCACGGCCAGGCGGGGCTACGAGATCCGCGCGGGTTTCGAAATGGAGTTCGCCGTCGCGCCAGCCGGGGCGCCGGACATCGCCTCCGCCCCCGGTCACCACGGCCCCGCCTACAGCCCGCACGCGCTGATCCCGCTCGACGACTTCGTCGCGACCGTGCTGCACGACTTCGAGGCCAACGGCCTGCGGTTGAACCAGTTCCACGCCGAATACGGCCTGGCGCAGCTGGAACTCTCGCTCGCGGCGACCGACCCGGTGTCCGCCGCCGACGACCAGCTGCTGGCCCGCCAGACCCTGCACGCCGCCGCGCACCGGCACGGCCTGCGGCTGAGCTTCGCGCCGATCGTCAGCCCGGACGCGGCGGGCAACGGCTGGCACCTGCACACCTCGGTGTGGCGCAGGGGACGCAACCTGCTGGCCGGGCTGCCGGACGGCGACGGGGCCGGCTACCTCGCCGGGCTGCTGCGGGACCTGCCCGCGATCACCGCGGTGACAGCGCCCAGCGTGCCGTCCACGCTGCGGCTGCGGCCGGGCTACTTCGCCAGCGCGTACGCGTTCTGGGGCGTGGAGAACCGGGAGGCCCCGCTGCGGTACGTGCCGGGGTCGGCGTTGCTCGGCGACGACCACGCCAACGTCGAGCTGAAGCCGTGCGACGCCTCGGCCAACCCGTACCTGGCGCTCGCCGCGGTGATCACGGCCGGGGTCGAGGGGCTGGCGGACGGGCTTGCCCTGCCGGACCCGGTGGGTGAGGACCCGGGCACCTGGACCGAGGACCGCCGTGCGGCCGCCGGAATCACCCGCCTTCCGGACACTCCGGACGAACAGGACAGGGCGCTGGCATCGAGTGGCCGGATGCGTGCGGCGCTGGGGGCGGAGCTGCTCTGCGCGTTCCGCGCGGTGCGGGCCTCCGACCGGCGCTGGGCCGCCGATCGGACGGTCGAGGACATCGTCGCCGCCCACCTCTGGCGGTACTAGTGGCGCTGCTCGACGAGGTGCGCTGGTTCCCCGGCGCCGCGCGCCTCGTCGACCTCGCGCGGGCCGAAATGCCGCAGCAGAAGAGCGAGTCGGCCGCGTTCGTCACGCTGGTTTCCCTGCGGGCGCACGGAATCGCGGTGGCGAGCCAGGACGACACCGCCTCCGCCGGGTCGTCACCGGCGTCGGCCGCGGCGGCGATCGCCGAGTTGTCCGGGGGCGAGCTGACGGCGGTCCCCGCGGAGGGCGCGTGGACCGCCGCGGCGCTCCGGGCGATCCTGGCCGGTGTGCCCGAGCTGGACGTCACGCTGGTGGCCTTTGTGGACACCGCGGACCTCGGCGCGCCGGACACGCCGGACCGGGCTCTGCGCGACTACCTCGACGGCGGGCTGCCGCCGTTCTGGAGTTCCCGTTGGCACGCCCGGAATCCGGTGTTCCTCGCGGGCACGGTCAGCGGTCCCGGCGGCACGCTCGTGGCCGTGGTGGACGGTTACCGCTCGATCGGCCGGGACGGCGTGCACCTGCAGATGCTGGACCGGGTCGTCGCGGCACTGCGCGGGCTGCTGCTGGTGGTGCCCGCCGCCGACGCGCCCTCGGCGCGGGCGGTCGTCGCGCGGGCGCGCCTCACTCCTTAGGCGCGAGCCGGGAGTGTCTGCGGCCGTAGGCGAAGTAGATGGTCAGCCCGATGGCGAGCCACACGGCGAACCGGATCCAGGTCAGCACGTCCAGGTTCAGCATCAGGTACAGGCACGCCAGCGCGGCGACGATCGGCAGCACCGGGGACAGCGGGACGGTGAAGGGCCGCTGGAGGTCGGGGCGCTTGTGGCGCAGCACGGGCACCGCGATCGCGACGATCACCATCGCCGACAGCGCGCCGATGCTGACCATGTCGGACAGTTCGGTGATCGGCACGAACGCCGCGAGCAGGGCGATCAGGATCGCGCCGCTGATCGTCATCCGGTGCGGCGTGCCCCAGCGCGGGTGGGTGGTGCCGATCGGCTTGGGCAGCAGCCCGTCGCGGCCCATCGCGAACCCGATGCGGCCGATGGTGACCAGCTCGACCATCATCACCGAGGTCAGGCCGGTGACCGCGCCCAGCGAGATGAGGGCGCTGACCCAGTGCTGGCCGACCGAGTCGAACGCGGCGGCGAGCGGGGCACCGGCGTCGATGTCGGTGAACGGCACCATGCCGGTCAGCACCAGCGAGACGCCGATGTAGAGCAGGGCGCACACGCCGAGGGCGCCGAGGATGCCGACGCGCAGGTCCTTGCGCGGGTTGCGGGTCTCCTCGCCGAGGTTGGCCAGCGCCTCGAACCCGGTGTAGGCGAAGAACACGATCGCCGCGGCCGACAGCACACCGCCGATGCCGTAGATGGACTGTTCGAGCCCGAGCCCGGCCTGCACGACCGGTTGGTGCAGCACGCTCGCGCCGCTCTCGCCCGGCCGGGCCGGCGGGATGAACGGGGTCAGGTTGGCGCCCTTGATGAAGAACACGCCCACGGCGATGATCAGGACGCACACCGCGACCTTGACGAGTACCAGCACGTTCGTCACCCGGGCCGACTCGCGGATCCCGAGCACGGCGACGACGGTGAGGATCGCGATGATCGCGACGGCGCCGACGTTGACGGTGGCGTCCTCGCCGAACCACTCCTGGGGCAGGCCGAGCAGGTTGGCGAGATACCCGGACCACCCGCGCGACACGACGGCGGCCCCGAGGGCGAATTCGAGGAGCAGGTCCCAGCCGATGATCCAGGCGAACACCTCGCCGAGGGTGGCGAAGGCGTAGGTGTAGGCGCTGCCCGCGGTGGGCACGCTGGAGGCCAGCTCGGCGTAGCAGAGCGCCGCCAGGCCCGCGACGACGGCCCCGATCACGAACGACAACGTCACGGCCGGCCCGGCGTGCGTCTTGGCCTCCACGCCCGCGAGCGTGAAGATGCCGGTGCCGATGATGATCCCGACGCCGAAGCCGACCAGATCCCTGGCCCGCAGGCGGCGCTTCAGGTCGCTGGACTCCTGCCGGGCGAGGACTTCGTTGACGTCGAGCGTTCGGGTGATGCCCATGGTGGAACGTTAGAAGATCACCTGAAGACGCGCAGCGCGGTGGGCGGTTGTTGTGACGAAGGCGCCTTGCAGGCGAAGCGCCTTACGGCGCCGGACGGTCACCTTGGGTGGACCTCCCCCGCCCCCGCTCCTGGATTGTGTTTCGGTCGCCGAGCAGGGTGTCAAGGCGGGAAAGTGATGTGCTCCGAGAATGTCGGACGCGGCTCGAGCGGAGCGTATCACGCAACGTGCTTGCCGAACATCGATCCGGCGGGCAGTCGGATACGGTGCGCTGCCCCGGTGTTGAGCTGCGTGATATCGCCGACCAGCCGCGCACCAGCTCGGCATGCCCGCACCGATAGCCGTAGGTGCGCTTCGAGGCGGCGAACACCACGTGAATCTGCTCGATCAACAATCCCCGGCGCTGTTCCTGCGCCGAGACCGTGCGACGCTCCCAGTCGTAGAAGCCCGAGCGTGACACACCCATCAGCCGACACATCAGGGCCACGTCGAAATGCGCCTTCTCCGCTGCAATACACGCGTAGCGCTGGGCTACCGTTGTTCTTTCGCGAAGAAGGCTGCCGCTTTTCAGGAACGCGTTCTCCTGCTCCAGTTCGCGGATACGCCGCTCCAGCTCGCCCACCTGGCCCCGCGTCGCGGTCGGCGACTCTTCAGCTCTCTTCTTTTTCTCGGCCGTCACCCAGTTGTGCACCGTCTGCGCGACCACATCAACATCGCGCGCCGCTTCGGTATAGCTCAGCCCGCCCTCGAGTACCGCGTTGACGACCGTGGAGCGGGGGCGGGGGAGGTCTGGTGCGTGGTCGGTCCACTGCCGTTGCCGGCTTGCGGTTCAGCCGTGGTGCTGGAAAAGAAAAAAGCCCGGGCCACCGTCGGCAGCCCGGGCTCTTCTCTTCTGCTAGTCCAGGTAGTCCCGGAGGACCTGCGACCGGCTGGGGTGGCGCAGCTTGGACATGGTCTTCGATTCGATCTGGCGGATGCGCTCGCGCGTGACGCCGTAGACCTGGCCGATCTCGTCTAAAGTCCGCGGCTGACCGTCGGTCAGGCCGAAGCGCAGCCGGACCACGCCGGCCTCGCGCTCGGACAGCGTCTGCAGCACCGACTGGAGCTGGTCCTGCAGCAGCGTGAACGACACCGCATCGACCGCGACGACCGCTTCCGAGTCCTCGATGAAGTCGCCCAGCTGCGAGTCGCCCTCGTCGCCGATCGTCTGGTCCAGCGAGATCGGCTCGCGGGCGTACTGCTGGATCTCCAGGACCTTCTCCGGGGAGATGTCCATCTCCTTCGCGAGCTCCTCGGGGGTGGGCTCGCGGCCGAGGTCCTGCAGCAGCTCACGCTGTATGCGGCCGAGTTTGTTGATCACCTCGACCATGTGCACCGGAATGCGGATGGTGCGCGCCTGGTCGGCCATGGCGCGGGTGATCGCCTGCCGGATCCACCACGTCGCGTAGGTGGAGAACTTGTAGCCCTTGGTGTAGTCGAACTTCTCGACCGCACGGATCAGGCCCAGGTTGCCCTCCTGGATCAGGTCCAGGAACGCCATGCCGCGACCGGTGTAGCGCTTGGCCAGCGACACGACCAGCCGGAGGTTCGCCTCCAGCAGGTGGTTCTTGGCGCGCTCCCCGTCCCGGATGATCCAGCGCAGGTCACGGCGCATCTGGGTGGCGAGCTTCTCGCCCTCCTCCTCGGCGACGCGCAGCCGCTCCGCCGCGTACAGGCCGGCCTCGATCCGCTTGGCGAGCTCGACCTCCTCCTCGGCGTTGAGCAGCGCGACCTTGCCGATCTGCTTCAGGTACGCGCGCACCGAGTCCGCGGACGCGGTGAGCTCGGCGTCCTTGCGGGCCTGCCGCAGGGCCTCCGACTCCTCCTCGTCCCAGACGAAGTCGCGGTCGGTCGACTTGGCGCCCGACTTGGCCGGCGTCTTCTCGTCCGGCTCGTCCTCGTCGAGATCCTCCGCCTCGTCGGTGACGGTCGCGTCGACGACGTCGACCTCCACCTCGCTCTCGAGGTCGGCGAGATCGGCTTCGAGGTCGACGTCCTCGATCTCCTCGCCGCCGGGGCCGTCCGGCTCCCCGTCGTCGGTCTTGCCGGCCTTGCGGGTGGAGCGGCCCTTGGCCGGAGCCTTCTTCGGGCCCTTGGCCGCGGCCGGCTTCCGGGTGGTCGCCTTCTTCGTGGCGCCGGAGCCCTGAGCCTCGGCCTCGGTCACGTTCTCACGGCCCGCGTCGGGTTCCGCGCTCACGTCGGCGGCGCTCGTTGTCTTCGTGCCGCTTCGGGTAGCGGTTTTTGCGGCTGCCACGTACGCCCTTTCGCAGCGGTCGATCACGGCGAGCCGGGATGGTGCGTCCCGGCCGCCTCAGATTCGGGGAACGTCCCGCGGCCTGCGGTTTTGTCCTCCGCGACCGTGGGCCGTGTTCCATTGTAACGACGATACGCCGGTGTGTTGCGGCCGATCATCGGTCGAACTCGGCGAACCCGGTCCGGGACTCAGTGCTCCAGGCCCTCGGCGGCCGCCAGCGCCGCGCCCACGATCCCCGCGTTGTTCTGCAGCGATGCGACCAGGACCGGTGTCCTGATCTCCAGCAGCGGGACCCATTTCTCGGCCTTCTTGCTGACCCCGCCGCCCACGATGAACAAATCCGGCCAGATGAGGTTCTCCAGCACGGAAAGGTAACGGTTCACGCGCTTGGCCCACTGCGGGTAGGACAGGCCCTCGTTGTCCTTGACCGAGGCGGCCGCCTTCTTCTCCGCGTCGTGCCCGTCGACCTCGAGGTGGCCGAACTCGGTGTTCGGCATCAGGGTGCCGTGCTGGAAGAGGGCGCTGCCGATGCCGGTGCCGAAGGTCAGCAGGGTGGTGACGCCCTTGCGGGCCGCCGGGTCGCCGTAGCGGATCTCGGCCATGCCGGCCGCGTCGGCGTCGTTGAGCATCGCGATGTCGTCCTCGTGGCGGTCCAGCCGCTTGGCGAACAGCGCGTCCGCGTCGGTGCCGATCCAGGCGGGGTCGATGTTCGCCGCCGTGTGCGCGACGCCCTTCTTCACCACCGCGGGCAGCGTGATGCCGACCGGGCCGTCCCAGCCGAAGTGGGCCACGATCTGGGCCACCACGTCGGCCACCGCGTCCGGGGTCGCCGGGCGCGGGGTGTCGATCCGGAAGCGGTCGCCGATCAGTGCGCCCTTTTCCAGGTCGACAAGGGCGCCCTTGATACCGCTGCCGCCGATGTCGATTCCGAAACCTCGGGTCGCCGTCATTGGCGCCGTCCCTTCTCGCTCGATTCAGAAACCTGTGCCGGAGACTTTAACCGGGTGTGGTCCCATGGTGGACGTGGGAGCTGCCGAAACAGAGTTGAAGGACGTCGCGGTCCGGGTCGCGGCCGAGGCCGCGGACCTGGTCCGCCGTGCCCGTGACGCCATGGTCGCAGGTGAGGCGGTGTCGGTCGAGACCAAGTCGACCGACACCGACGTGGTCACCGCGGCCGACCGCGCGGCCGAGCAGCTGGTGCGCGACCGGCTGGCGGAGCTCCGGCCGGGGGACCACGTGCTGGGGGAGGAGGCCGGCGGCTCCGCCGGTGACGGGGTGACGTGGGTGGTGGACCCGATCGACGGCACCGTGAACTTCCTCTACGGCGCGCCCCTGTTCGCCGTGTCGCTGGCGGCGCAGGTGGACGGGGTGTCGGTGGCCGGGGCGGTGGTGGAGCCGGTCAGCGGGCGCTGCTGGACGGCCGTGCGGGGCCAGGGCGCGTGGCTGGACGGGCGGCGGCTGGCGGTGTCCTCGCCGTCGCGGCTGGAGCTGAGCCTGGTCGGCACCGGGTTCGCCTACCAGGCCGAGCGGCGGGCCCGGCAGGCCCGGTTCGTGTCCGGGCTGCTGACCAGGGTGCGGGACGTGCGCCGGGCCGGGGTGGCGTCGCTGGACCTGTGCGCGGTGGCGGCCGGGTGGCTGGACGGGTACGTGGAGCACGGGCTGAACCGGTGGGACTGGGCGGCCGGGGCGCTGATCGCGGCCGAGGACGCCGCGGTGGTGCACCTGCCGGGCGCGGACCCGGCGCTGGGGGAGGACGCGACCTTCGCGGCGGCCCCGTCGATCGCCGAGGCGCTCTACGACGCGGCAGTGGAGTGCGGCGTCAAGGACGTGTAGCGCCGGGTGGCCCGCGGGCGCGGATGAGGGTGGCCCGCTGCCGCGCCCGTGCGCCCGCGTTGGCGGGGCCACGCGCCGAGCGCGGAACTCGCCTCCCCGAGTGGGGGACTCGCGCGCGTGAGCGCGGAACTCACCTGCCGGAGTGGGGACTCACCTGCCCGAGCGTGGAACTCGCGGGCGGATGAGGCTGGCCGCCGCGGCACCCTTCCGCCCGTGTTGGCGGCGCCTGCGCGCCGAGCGTGGAACTCGCCTGCCGGGCCCGAGCGCGGAACTCACGTGCCGGAGCGTGGAACTCCCCGGACCGTGCGTGGGACTCGCGGGCGAGGATGAGACTGGCCCGCCGCGGCGCCCGTCCACCCGCGTTCGCGGGGCCACGCGCCGAGCGCGGAACTCGCCTGCCGGGTTGCAGGACTCGCCGGCCGGAGTGCGGGGCCCGTCGGCCCGAGTGGGGACTCGCGCGCGTGAGCGTGGGACTCGCCAGCCGCAGCGTGGAACATGCGCGCGTGAGCGTGGGACTCGCCAGCCGCAGCGTGGAACTCGCGGGCGGATGAGGCTGGCCGCCGCGGCACCCTTCCGCCCGTGTTGGCGGCGCCTGCGCGCCGAGCGTGGAACTCGCCTGCCGGGCCCGAGCGCGGAACTCACGTGCCGGAGCGTGGAACTCCCCGGACCGTGCGTGGGCCTCGCGGGCGCGGCTGAGGCTGGCCCGCTGCCGCGCCCGTCCACCCGCGTTGGCGGGGCCGCGCGCCGAGCGCGGAACTCGCCTGCCGGGTTGCAGGACTCGCCAGCCGGAGTGCGGGGCCCGTCGGCCCGAGTGGGGACTCGCGCGCGTGAGCGTGGGACTCGCCAGCCGGAGCGTGGGACTCGCGGGCGGATGAGGCTGGCCGCCGCGGCACCCTTCCGCCCGTGTTGGCGGCGCCTGCGCGCCGAGCGTGGAACTCGCCTGCCGGGCCCGAGCGCGGAACTCACGTGCCGGAGCGTGGAACTCCCCGGACCGTGCGTGGGACTCGCGGGCGCTGGATGAGGCTGGCCGCCGCGGCGCCCGTCCACCCGCGTTCGCGGGGCCACGCGCCGAGCGCGGAACTCGCCTGCCCGAGTGGGGACTCGCGCGCGTGAGCGCGGAACTCGCCAGCCGCAGCGCGGAACTCGCCAGCCGGAGCGTGGGACTCGCTGGGCCGAGTGGGGGACTCGCCAGCCGGAGCGTGGGACTCGCCTCCCCGAGTGGGGGACTCGCCGGGCCTCAGCAGGTGCCGGGGCGCGCGGCGGCCAGCAGTGCCTCGTCGATCGGCGGGGGGCTCACCGCGGACTGCTCGCCGCCGTCGCCGTCGTGCTGGGCCGACCACGCCTGCAGCTGCGCGAGGATCTCGCGCGCCGCCTGCGTCGGCACCACGTCGCCGAAGGCGCTGCCGATCGCCAGGTCCACGCTGGCGTCCTCGCGGTTGTCCCGCACCAGCTCGACGCACGGCACGACCAGGCTGAGCGTGCGCGCCGCGGAGCTGCCGTTGTCACCGAAGCGCAACTGGCCGCGGCAGGCCGCCTCGGCGGTCGCGTAGGCGGGGTCGTTCTCGGGCGGCGCGATCTGCGTGAAACCCAGCTGCCGCAGGCTTTCCGTGGTGATCGCGGCCTGCCCGCGCTTCTCGCTGGCGTTGAGCACCTTCACCGCGATCCGGTCGGCGGGCACCGGTGTCGTCCCGTCGAGCGCGGTGTACCCCAGGTTGGTGTACGTCACCCCGGGCGGTGGCGTGGGCGGCGGATCGCACCGCAGCGCCGCGTCGATGTCCTGCTTGCTGGTGATCGCGCGCACCCAGATGAACATCGCGATGAGGCCGAGCACTCCGATCACGATCAGGGCGGGCAGCGGACGGCGCTTGCGGTAGGGCCGCGATCTCCGGTTGCCGTAACCGATCCCCGACGACACCTGCCCCATCCCTTCGATCGAAGACCCGAACACCCGCTCGCCCGAACCGTCGTTCCTGATCAGCGTAGGCGTTACAGTGCACCAGCGCCGTCACCCGGCCGAAGCCGGGGTCCGTGTCGCACGGTCCCATGAACCTCCCCGCACCGCGTTCCCCCTGTTGGGTGACGTACGTCCTGCTTCGAATGACACTCTGCGCGTCCGGGTAAAGCGTGAGCTACCCTCTGCGGGCTCCGCCCGTGGATCAGGTATCGAAACACGTTGCTGAAGAGAGACCTGGCTCACTACGGCGGCGGGCACAAACCGGGGCGCTGGGACGTTGTCCAGCGGCACGATGGCATGCGAACAGCGTGCTTGAACAGTGATTACAGAGCTGATCGCAGGGGTGAGGGACAATGGCGACCGACTACGACGCTCCGCGCCGCAGCGAAGCCGACGAGCTCGCCGAGGACTCGTTGGAGGAGCTGAAGGCTCGCCGGAACGAGACGCAGTCCGGCGTGGTGGACGTGGACGAGGACGCGAGCGCGGAGAACTTCGAGTTGCCGGGCGCGGACCTGTCCGGGCTGTCGGGTGAGGACCTGACGGTGAAGGTGGTGCCGAAGCAGGCGGACGAGTTCACCTGCTCCGTGTGCTTCCTGGTGCACCACCGCAGCCGGCTGGCGGAGGAGCACAACGGGCAGATGATCTGCCGCGACTGCGCGTGACACCGCGGGCGGCCGGGCTACTTCCCTGAGCGGAGCAGCTCGGCCAGTGCCTCCGGCCGGCGGGTACTGAACACCCAGTAGGGGGTCGGGTCCGCGGGATCGGTCAGGTGCACGCGCAGCAGCGAACCGACCCAGCCGCGATGCGTCACGTAAGCGGCGGGGTCGAGTTCCGGTCCCATCGCCTTCCGCTTCCGGTCCTTCCCGATGACCTCGACCTCACCGACGAACCGCAACGGCAGATGAGCGTCCCCGACCTCCAGCTCGTCGCCGGTCACCCGGATCCGGGCCCGGCCCATCGCCACCAGCAACGCCACGGCCAGCGGCATCAGCACCGCGAACGGCAGCCACAACGGCACCGCCGGGTAGCCGAGGTGGATCTCGTAGGCCAGCAGCGCCGCGCCCGCCAGCGGCAGCGGCCAGCCCCACCACGACAGGTACAGCCGTTCGGAATACCGCGTCCGGCCGTCTCCCGTGGCCGTCTCACCCACCGCACCGGCCGCGCTCGCGTGCTCACCCATGCCTTCAGGGTAGTCTCGCCGCCCGTGTCCCCCGTTCAGGTCCTGCTCACCCGGCTCGATCCGGGCGTCCCGATCCCGTCCTACGCCCGGTCCGGTGACGCCGGCGCCGACCTCGTGACGACCACCGACGTCGTCCTGGAGCCCGGCGAGCGGGCGCTGGTGGGTACCGGCGTGGCGATCGCGCTGCCGCCGGGCTACGCCGGGTTCGTGCACCCGCGCTCGGGACTGGCCGCGCGCACCGGGCTGTCCGTGGTGAACACGCCGGGCACCATCGATTCCGGCTACCGCGGGGAGATCAAGGTGTGCCTGGTCAACCACGACCGCACCGAGCCGATCCGGCTCGCGCGGGGTGACCGGATCGCGCAGCTGGTGGTCCAGCGCGTGGAGACGGCCGAGTTCGTGGAGGTCGCGGAGCTGGCGGCCACCGAGCGCGGGGCCGGCGGGTACGGATCGACCGGCGGGCATGCGACGCTGACCGGAAACCCCGGGGAAGGAACGAGGAAGTAGTGGGCATCTTCGGACGCAAGAAGCGGGGCCGCCACGCGATGGCCGACCCCGACGAGTCCTGGGAAGAGGACGTCGCCGAGGAGCCGGAAGAGGACCCGGAGCCGGACGCCTCCGAGGGGCCGTTCGACGTCACCGAGGCGCCCGAGGACGGCCGGCCGCGGATCGACCTCGGCTCGGTGCGGGTCCCGGTGCCCGACGGCACCCAGGTGCAGGTCGAGATGGACCCGCAGGCCGGTGGGGTGCGGGCGGTGCACGTGGTGACGGCCCACGGGCAGGTCACCGTGAGCGCCTACGCCGCGCCGCGGTCGGGCGGGCTGTGGCGCGAGGTGATCGCCGAGCTGACCGACCAGCTGCGCACCGACGGCGCCAAGGTCGCCCCCGGCCAGGGCGAGTGGGGGCCGGAGCTGTCCGCGCTGATCGGTGACGTCGCGCTGCGGTTCGTCGGGGTGGACGGCCCGCGCTGGATGCTGCGCGGCGTGATCGCCGGACCGCAGTCGATGGCCGCCGAGGCGCCCGCGGTGCTACGCGACATCGTCCGCGGCACGATCGTCGACCGGGGCGACGCGCCGATGCCGGTGCGCACGCCGCTGCCGATCACGCTGCCGGACGCGGTGGCGGAGCACATCGCGCAGCAGCAGGCGCAGCAGTAGGGGGCCCGCCCCACCGTGATCGCGGGAGCGCGCACCAGTGTGCGTGCTCCCGGCGGGCGGAAAGCTCTTGATCATGTCGCTGATCGAGAGCCGGGCGGGTCTGCACCGCCCGCTGGTAGTCGTCACCGCCGTGATGGCCGTGCTGGCCGCGGTCGCCGTGGTGGGCCTGTTCGCTGATCCCCGGCAGCTCGTCGGCGCTCCCGTCTGGAGCAAGACGGCCAAGTTCGCCGTCTCGATCGCGCTGTACACGGCCACTCTGTCGGGGATGCTGTCCCTGCTGCCCAGGGCGCGGCGCTGGGGCTGGTGGATGGGCACGGCCGTGGCCGCCGGGCTGACCGTCGAGATGGTGCTGATCATCGGGCAGACGATCGTCCGCGGGCGGCGCCTGCACTTCAACTTCGCGACCGAGGCCGACCGGTTCATCCACAACCAGATGGCCACCGCGGTGTACCTGCTCTGGGCCGCGACCCTGGTCGTCGCGCTGCTGCTGGTGTGGCAGCGCCTGGCCGACCCCGCGCGGGCCTCGGCGATCCGCGCCGGGCTCTTCCTGGCGCTGACCGGGATGGCGCTGGGCATGCTGATGTTCACCCCGACCCCGGAACAGCAGGCCGTGATCGACGCGGGCGGTGAGCCCGCAGTCGTCGGGTCGCACAGCGTCGGGGCGCCAGAGGACGGGCCCGGCCTGCCGCTGACCGGCTGGAGCGTGGACGGCGGCGACCTGCGGATCGCGCACTTCGCCGGCCTGCACGCGCTGCAGCTGATCCCGCTGCTGGCGTTCGGCCTGGAGGCGCTGGCCCGCCGGGTGCCCGTGCTGCGGGCCGCGGTCGTGCGGCGGCGGCTGATCCGGATCGCGGCGGTGGAGTACCTCGGCCTGATCGTCTTGCTGACCTGGCAGGCGCTGCGTGGTCAGGCGCTGCTGCGACCGGACGGCGCGACCCTGCTCGCCGCGGCCGCGTTGGCGGTCACCGCCGTGGCGGCCGCCGCGGCGGCGGTGCGGACCTCACCCGCCCGCCTGGAGCCAGGCCAGCAGTGCGGCCCGGCCCAGTGACTCGCGGTCGGCGCCCAGCGCCGCCAGCGTGGTCTCCCGGACCACGGCCCGGGGAAGCGCTTTCGCCCAGGCGTGCGCCACCGCGGCCGGGCGGGCCGGCTCGTCCGTGCACGCGGCGATTCCGACCGGGATGTCCAGTTCCGCCAGCGCCTCCAGCGTCGGCGCGGGGTGGGCCGCCGCGACGCGCAGGCTCGCCGCCAGGCCGTCGCCGTGCCGGCGCCACGCCCGCGTCAGCTCGGCGCCGAGCCACGGCGCCACCCCGGCCGTCGCCAGCCGCAGCGCCTCGTCCAGCCCGTGCGCGTCGACCAGGTCGGCCGACGCGCGCGCGGCGAGCGAGGCCGGCGCCTCGCCCGGATGGCCGCACCACGCGGGCATCGCGAGCAGCAGTCCGGCGCATTTGCCCGGATTGCGCACCGCCCATTCGGCCGCCAGATGCGCCCCCAAGGAGACGCCTCCGGCGAGCACCGGGCCGTCCGCGGCCGCCTCGTCGAGCGAAGTGAGCAGGCCCGCCGTCACCGCCGCCCCGCGCGGCGGCGGCGGGGCCACCGTGCGCATCCCGAACGCGGCCAGCGGACCTGCGAAAACGGACCGGACGAACACCTCGTCCGAGCCCGTCCCGGGTAGCAGAACGGCGGCCGGTTTCGGCATAGCGGACGTCACGTTGCGATCTTGCCGCAAAGCCGTTGTGCTGGCCCCCACGAGGTTAGGCTGGATGACGTACGGGCCGTTCGAGTCGGGGGCCCTGGAACAGGAGCAGACGCCTATGTCCGCCAAAGACGGCGGCTATTTCAGCCGGCTGGTACGCAAGCTGACCAGCGACGTCGAGGAACTCGACGCTGATGATCTGTCCGAAAAATCCGAGGCCGGCGGTGCGCGACGAGCCTGCGACTGCCGGTCGGGCGAAGAGGTGACCGTCCTGGGGCGGTTACGCAGCGTGGAGCTGTGTCCCACGAAAGAGGCGGCGACACTGCGTGCCGAGTTGTTCGACGGCACGGAGGGCGTGACGCTAGTCTGGCTGGGACGGCGCCGCATCCCGGGCATCGAACCGGGCCGGACCATCAAGGTCCGTGGCCGCATGGCCGAGCGAGACGGCCAGAAGGTGCTGTACAACCCGTTCTACGAGCTGCAGACGACCTCCTGAATTGGTAACCGCGTGACTGAACCTGCCCGTCCAGGCGACAAGACCGACGACCGCCCCGCCGAGTCCGAGTCCGGGGCCGAGCCTGGGCGGGTGGGTGAGCGGCCCGAGCCCACGATGCTGGAGCAGATGGGCGGCGTGTCCGGGCTCGTCTACTCCTCCGTGCCGATCGTCGTGTTCGTGCTCGCGAACTCGTTCTTCGGGCTCACCGTGGGCATCTGGAGCGCGGTCGCCAGCGCCGCGCTGATCACGATCGTGCGCCTGGTGCGCCGCGAGTCGCTGCAGCCGGCGATCTCCGGCCTGTTCGGCGTGGGCATCGGCGCGTTCATCGCCTACCGCACCGGGTCGGCGAAGGGGTTCTTCCTGTTCGGGATCTGGGCGAGCCTCGTCTACTGCGGCGTGTTCGTGGCGTCCGTGCTGGTCCGCTGGCCGCTGGCTGGCGTGATCTGGAACTTCCTCAACGGCACCGGCACCGCGTGGCGCCGGGACAAGCCGTCGCGCCTCGGCTACGACATCGCCACCCTCGCGCTCGCCGCCGTCTTCGGCGCGCGGTTCGTGGTGCAGCGGTGGCTCTACGACGCCGACTACACCGGCTGGCTGGCCTTCGCCAAGATCGCGATGGGCTGGCCGCTGTACGGGCTGGCGCTGCTGGTCGTCGTGTGGGCCGTGCGCCGCTCCGACAAGCGCCTCAAGGCCCTCGAAGAGGCCCGCGTCGCCGAGGAGGCCGACGTCGAGGCCCGCCTCCGGCTCAAGTACGGCCAGCCGCCGCAGGAGGCCTAGCGCCGCCGGTCCGGCTGCACGCGGATGCCGGTGAGCAGCCAGCCCAGGCCCCGGTCGAAGTTGCCCCGCATCTCCGCCGCGCTCGGCTGCCGCTCGGTGCCCGCTCCCGGGGGCAGGTGGCGGGTGAACGCGGCGAAACCGATCGTATAGACGATCAGCACCCGCAACGCCTCCGGCACGGCCGGTTCGGCGACCTCCGCCCGGCGCAGGAGCGCGGCGGTGATCTCCCCGAGGCGCTGCGCGTTGGGGCCGTGCGCGCCCTGCCGGCTCAGGTAGAGCGGCACGAGGTCCGCGTGGTCCAGGAGCACCGTGTAGGTCGAGGTCATCAGCCGCTGCAGGCCCTCGGCCGGGTCGCCGTCCTCCGTCGGCGTGTCGACCTCGGCGAGCACGTCGTCCAGCACCGCGTCGAGCAGGGCCGTCTTGCTCGCGACGTGGCTGTAGAGGGCGTTCGGCGCGACGTCGAGCCGCGCCGCCAGCGCCCGCATCGACAAGCCGGTCAGCCCCCGCTCGGACAGCAATTCGCGCGCGGCGCCGACCACCGCCGCGCGGGTCAGTCCGGCGCGATGACCAGGAGCACGTTCCACGACGCCTACTGTACAGTGTCCAGTATGAATTGGACGCCGTACAGCTGGAGGCTGCGGAAGTGATCCCTGGACTGGTCGAGCGCACGGTTGCGGTGGACGGCTCGAGCGTGCACGTGGCACACGGCGGCGCCGGGCACCCGGTGTTGCTCCTCCACGGTTTCCCCCAGACCCACCTGGCGTGGCGGCACGTGGCCGCCTCGCTGGCCGCGGACTTCCACGTGGTGTGCCCGGACCTGCCCGGTTACGGCGCGAGCGCCCCGCCGCCGGGCGACGACCCCGCCGCGTACGCGAAACGCGTCACGGCCGCCACGATGGTCGCGCTGATGCGCGAACTCGGTCACGAGCGGTTCAGCGTCGTCGGGCATGACCGGGGAGCGCTGGTCGCCTTCCGGGCCGCGCTCGACCACCCCGGTGTCATCGAGCACCTCGCCGTGCTCGACGTGATCCCGACCGTGGACAACTGGGCCGCGCTGCACGGCGCCGGCGGGGTGTTCGCGTTCCACCTGTACCTGCTCGCGCAGGGTTCCGGCCTGCCGGAGCGGATGATCGGGGCAGCCCCGGACGTGTTCTTCGGTCACTTCCTGGACACCTGGACGGCCGAGCCGGGCGCGATCCCGGCCGACGTCCGGGCCGCCTACCTGGCCGCGGCGGGCACTCCGGCCGCGATCCACGCGATCTGCCAGGACTACCGCGCCAGCGCGTTCGTCGACGCCGGGCACGACCAGGCCGACCGCGACGCCGGCCGCACGCTGACGATGCCGGTCCTGGCGATGTGGCAGGACCCCGGCGAGGTGGTCCTGCCGTTCGACCCGCGGCAGCTGTGGGCGAGCTGGGCGCCGGACCTGCGCACGCGGGTCCTGCCCTGCGGCCACTTCCTGCCGGAGGAACGCCCCGGCGAGGTCACCGCCGCGATCCGGGACCTCCTCGGCCGCCAGTAGCCCAGTGCGCTAGTAACCGAGCGCCTTGCGGATGTCGTTCTCCACCTCGGCGCTGGCCACGAACAGCAGCTCGTCGCCGGGCTCCAGCGGGTCCTCCGGCTGCGGCACGATCACCCGGTCGCCGCGCAGGATCGTCACCAGCGCGGCGTCCCGCGGCAGCGCCAGGTCGCTCACCGGGCGCCCGGCCAGCGGGGTCTGGTCCGGCAGGGTCAGCTCGACCAGGTTGGCCTGCCCCTGCCGGAACGTCAGCAGCCGCACCAGGTCGCCGACGCTGACCGCCTCCTCGACCATCGCGGCCAGGATCCGCGGCGTCGACACGGCGACGTCCACGCCCCACGCGTCGGTGTAGAGCCACTCGTTGGCCGGGTTGTTCACCCGCGCCACCACGCGCCGCACCGCGAACTCGGTCTTCGCCAGCAGCGACACGACCAGGTTCACCTTGTCGTCACCGGTCGCGGCGATCACCACGTCGCAGCGCTCGATGCCGGACTCCTCCAGCGTCGAGACCTCGCACGCGTCGCCGAGCACCCAGTCGGCCTGCTCGACGGCGTCCGGTTCGAACTGCCCGTCCTGCCGCTCGATCAGCATGACCTGGTGGCCGCCGTCGATCAGCTCCTTGGCGATCGACCGGCCCACCGCGCCGGCCCCCGCGATCGCGACCCGCATCAGGCTTCCTCCTCCGGCGCACGCGCCGCAATGCTCGTCACGTCGCCGACGGTCCCGGACTTCGCGGCCACGTAGACCAGATCGTCCGCCTGCAACACCGTCTTGGAATCGGGCAGAACGGGCGTGCCGAACCGCATGATGAACGCGACCCGCGCGCCGGTCGTCTCCTGCAGCTCGGTGACGCTGCGGCCGACCCAGCCCTCGTGCAGCGGCAGCTGCAGCACCGCGACGTTGCCGCTGGGGTCCCGCCACGCCGAAGCCACCCCGTCGGGCAGCAGCGTGCGCAGGAACCGGTCGGTCGTCCACGGCACGGTCGCCACCGTCGGGATGCCCAGCCGCTCGTAGACCGCCGCGCGCTTGGGGTCGTAGATGCGGGCCACGACGTGCTCGACGCCGAAGTTCTCGCGGGCCACCCGCGCGGAGATGATGTTGGAGTTGTCGCCGCTGGACACCGCCGCGAAGGCGCCCGCCTTCTCGATGCCGGCGTCGATCAGCACCTGCCGGTCGAAGCCCATGCCGAGCACCTGCTGGCCGTGGAAGTCGCTGCCGAGCCGCCGGAACGCCTCCTGCGTCTTGTCGATCACCGCGACCTCGTGACCGAGGCGCTCGAGGGCCGCGGCCAGGGACGCGCCCACCCGGCCGCACCCCATGATCACCACGTGCACGTCCTGCCTCCTGTGTGTCACCCGAACGGCGGTTACCCGGTAGATGCCGACGCAGAACCTACCTTGTCCGGCCCCTTCGCGGACCCGCCCGTACCCTTCTGACGTGTCGAAGATTGCGACCGCCACCAAACGGCTGCTCGTCGGCCGTCCGTTCCGCAGCGACCGGCTGTCCCACACCCTGCTGCCGAAGCGGATCGCGCTGCCGGTGTTCGCCTCCGACCCCATGTCGAGCGTCGCCTACGCGCCGGAAGAAATCCTGCTCACCCTGTCGGTGGCCGGGTTGTCCGCCTACGCGTTCAGCCTGTGGATCGGCGTCGTCGTCGTGGTGGTCATGCTCGCCGTGGTCGCCTCCTACCGGCAGAACGTCCGCGCCTACCCCTCCGGCGGCGGCGACTACGAGGTCGCCACCGTCAACCACGGGCGCAGGTGGGGCCTGGTGGTCGCGAGTGCGCTGCTGGTCGACTACATCCTCACGGTCGCGGTGTCGATCTCGTCGGCCGCGGCGAACATCGGCGCGGTCGTGTCGTTCGTGAACGAGCACAAGGTGCTGTTCGCCGTCGCCGCGATCGTCGTGCTCGCCGCTGTCAACCTGCGTGGCATCCGGGAGTCCGGCAGCGCCTTCGCGATCCCGACCTACGCGTTCGTCTTCGGCATCCTGTCGATGATCATCTACGGCCTGGTCCGGGTCATCGTGCTGGGACAGGACGTGCGCGCGGAGAGCGCTCATTTCGAGATCGCCGAGAACAGCGAGCACCTCGCGGGCATCGGCTTCGCCTTCCTCGTGCTGCGCGCGTTCTCCTCCGGGAGCGCGGCGCTGACCGGCGTCGAGGCGATCAGCAACGGGGTGCCGGCGTTCCGCAAGCCGAAGTCGAAGAACGCCGCGACCACCCTGCTGCTGATGGGTGTGATCGCGGTCACGATGTTCATGGGGCTGCTGGTGCTCGCGCACGTGAGCGGCGCGGTGATCGTCGAGGACACGGCGCACCTGGTCGGCGCCCCGGCCGGCTATGAGCAGAAGACCCTGGTCGCCCAGCTGGCCGCCGCGGTGTTCGCCGGGTTCCCGCCCGCGGTGTGGTACATCGTGTTCTTCACCGGCCTGATCCTGGTGCTGGCGGCCAACACGGCCTTCAACGGCTTCCCGGTGCTCGGCTCGATCCTGGCCAAGGACCGGTTCCTGCCGCGCCAGCTGCTCACCCGCGGCGACCGGCTGACCTTCTCCAACGGCATCATCTTCCTCGCCGGGTTCGCGACGATCCTGGTGATCGCGTTCGACGCCGAGGTCACGCGGCTGATCCAGCTCTACATCGTCGGCGTGTTCGTCTCGTTCGTGCTGAGCCAGAGCGGCATGATCCGGCACTGGAACCGGCTGCTCCGGACGGAGACCGACCCGCTCGCGCGGCGCCGGATGCGCCGGTCGCAGGCGATCAACTCGTTCGGCCTGTTCATGACGGCCGCAGTGCTGATCATCGTGCTGATCACCAAGTTCCTGCTCGGCGCGTGGATCGCGATCGCCGCGATGGTGGTGATCTACCTGCTGATGACCGCGATCCGCAAGCACTACGACCGGGTCGCCGAGGAGCTGGCCGCGCTGGACGGCAGCCCGACCGTGCTGCCCTCGCGCAACCACGCGATCGTGCTGGTGTCCAAACTGCACCTGCCGACCATGCGCGCCCTGGCCTACGCCAAGGCGATGCGGCCGGACGTGCTGGAGGCGGTGACGGTCAACGTGGACGACGCCGAGACGCGCCAGCTGGCCGCCGACTGGGAGGCCAAGGGCTTCAAGGTGCCGCTGAAGGTCGTCGAGTCGCCCTACCGCGAGATCACCCGGCCGGTGCTGGACTACGTCAAGCGCGTGCGCGGCGACAACCCGCGGGACGTGGTGACCGTGTTCATCCCGGAGTACGTGGTCGGGCGCTGGTGGGAGCAGCTGCTGCACAACCAGAGCGCCCTGCGGCTCAAGGGGCGGCTGCTGTTCCAGCCGGGCGTGATGGTGACCAGCGTGCCGTGGCAGCTGGCGTCGTCGGCGAAGGCGGTGCGGCGCGCGGCGCGGACCCGTCCGGCGGCCGGTGACGTGCGGCGCGGCTTCATCGAGGACGGGGCTGCCGGTAACGGGGCCGGCAAGGACGGCGGGAAGTGACCGGGCAGGACTGGACCGGCCGGATCCTGGAGCTCGACGTGGGACCCGTGGCCCACGGCGGGCACTGCGTGTCCCGGGTGGACGGCCGGGTCGTGTTCGTGCGGCACGCGCTGCCCGGCGAGCTGGTGCGGGCCGAGGTCACCGAGGACAAGGGCGGCTCGTTCTGCCGCGCGGACGCGGTGGAGGTGCTCCGCGCGGTGCCGGAGCGGGTCGATCCGCCGTGCCCGCTGGCGGTGCCGGGGCAGTGCGGTGGCTGCGACTGGCAGCACGCGACGCCGGAGTTCCAGCGGGAGCTCAAGGGCCGCGTGGTGGCCGAGCAGCTGCAGCGGCTGGCCGGGCTGGAGTGGCCGGTCGAGGTCGAGGCGCTGCCCGGGGACGTGCTGGGCTGGCGGTCGCGGGTCCGGCTGGTCGCCGGCCAGGACGGGCGAGCCGGGTTGCGGGCGCACCGCAGCCACCGGGTCGTGGCGCTGGAGAAGTGCCCGATCGCGGTGCCGGGCGCGCTGGACCGGGCGCTGTCGCGGCGGTGGCGGCCGGGCACCGAGATCGAGGTGACCAGCGACGGGGACGGCCAGGTGCACGCCCGCGAGCTGGCGACCGTGCGGGGCAAGCGCCGGGCGCGGCAGCTGGCCGGCGGGGTGGCGGTGCAGCAGGCGGCCGGGCGGGAGTGGCGGTTGCAGGCCCACGGGTTCTGGCAGGTGCACCCGGCGGCGGCGGAGACGTTCGCCGCGGTGGTGCGGGAGTGGGCGCGGGCCTCGCCGGGGGCGCTGGCCTGGGACCTCTATTCGGGGGTCGGGTTGTTCGCCTCGGTGCTGGCCGCGCAGGTCGGGGTGACCGGGCACGTGGTGGCCGTCGAGTCGGGGCACCGGGCGGTGCGCGACGGTGAGCAGAACCTGGCGGACCTGCCGCAGGTGAGCTGGCGGGCGGGCCGGACCGAGCACGTGCTGCGGTCGCTGTCCGGGCGGCCGGAGGTCGTGGTGCTGGACCCGCCGCGGTCCGGGGCCGGGCGGGACGTGGTGCGGGCGGTGGCCGCGGCCGGGCCGGAGCGGGTCGTGTACGTGGCGTGTGATCCGGCGGCGCTGGCCCGGGACGTGGCCACGTTCGCCGAGTCGGGGTACCGGCTGGAGCGGTTGCGGGCGTTCGACGCGTTCCCGATGACCCATCACGTGGAGTGCGTGGCGCTGCTGGCGCGCTGAGGCTCCGGAAATTGTCGGTGCCCTCCGGCATGATGCGGGCATGACATCGCTGCGTGGTTCGCGGGCCGGACGGGGGCCGCCGGCTCCGTTGCTGGTGCGTGCGCGAAACCGTTGACCGGCAAGGGAGACCTCGTGGCGGAGTCCACTGTGGAGACTTTCGCCGTCCTGCTGTGCGATGCCGCGCGGCGGCGGCTGGGTGAGCTGGCGGCGCGGGAGCTGGCCGGCCCGCGTTACGACGCGGGGCTGATCGACCGGGCGGCGGAGCTGGCGCTGCGCGAGGTGCTGGCGCGGCTGTGGCGGACCGGGTGGCAGCCGCGGGACGTGCACCAGATCGCGCTGCGGCGGCTGGACCGGCGTGGCGTGGCGCTGACTTCGGATGTGCTCGCCGGGTGCGACGGCGCCGGGCGGCCGTTGTTGGCGCGGTGGTCGGAGCGGCACGGCGTCGAGCGGGTGACGGCGCTGCTCGTGGTGCTGGCGGTCCTGGAGGTGCTGTTGCCGCTGCCGCGGTTGCCGGACGTGCCGGTTCCGGAGGAGCGGGCGGCCGGGGTGGACGAGAAGATGCTGGCGCGGATCCGGGCGCTGCTGGCGAAGGCGGAGTCGACGTCGTTCCCGGAGGAGGCGGAGGCGCTGTCGGCGAAGGCGCAGCAGCTGATGAGCCGGTACTCGTTCGAGCGTGCGCTGGTGGAGGGGGTCGCGGCGCGGTCCGGTTCGGCGCGGCGGTTCTGGCTGGAGCAGCCGTACCTGGGCCCGAAGTCGTCGCTGGTCACCGCGGTCGCGACGGCGAACCGGTGCCGGGCGGCGTTCTACGCGAAGCTGGGTTTCGTGGCGCTGGTGGGTCACGAGGTGGACCTGGACCTGGTGGAGTTGCTGTCGACGTCGCTGCTGGTGCAAGCCAACGAGGCGATGCTGGCCGCCGGCCGCGGAGCGAGAACCCGCTCGTTCCGGCACGCGTTCCTGCTCGCGTACGCCACCCGAATCGGCGAGCGCCTGACCGAGGCGGACCGCACGGCAGGCGCCCAGTTCGCCGATTCGCGCTTGCTGCCGATCCTGACTCGCCGTCGGCAGGAGGTGGACACGCTGTTCGCGGAACTGTTCCCCCACACAACGCGCCACAGGACAACCATCAGCAACGGCGAGGGCTGGACAGCCGGCCGAGAAGCAGCCAACCACGCCCGGCTGACGGTGGAGCGCACGGAACTGGGGGCTGGTTAGGAGGGGTCTTTCGTGGGGGCTGCATTGCCGGATGCGCTCCTGGCCACCCGGCGATGGGTTCTTCACGGAGACACGCCGGGCCTGGCGCACGGTTCGCCGCGGGGCGCTGCCGATGCACCGGTTGGCCCTGAGGCACCGCCAGTGGCTGGTTCGTCTCGAGGCGCTGCCCAGGCGGAGTTTCATCTTGAGCGTCGCCCAGGCGCGGTCCGCGTTGAGGTGCTGCCCAGGGGCGCCGTTGCTCCGCGGGGCCGTCAAGGGCACCGCCCGCGTGCGGCGGCGCGTCCCGCTGCGCCCCGCGCCGCGCCCCGCCGCGCCCCGCCTCGCCGCGCTACCGCCGCGCTTCGCGCTACCGCCGCGCTTCGCGCTACCGCCGCGCTTCGCGCTACCGCCGCGCTTCGCGCTACCGCCGCGCTTCGCGCTACCGCCGCGCTTCGCGCTACCGCCGCGCTTCGCGCTACCGCCGCGCTTCGCGCTACCGCCGCGCTTCGCGCTACCGCCGCGCTTCGCGCTACCGCCGCGCTTCGCGCTACCGCCGCGCTTCGCGCTACCGCCGCGCTTCGCGCTACCGCCGCGCTTCGCGCTACCGCGGCTCCACCCCACCCCACCCCACCTCACCTCACCCTGGCCGCAGCGCCGCCCCCAGCACGTCCCGGTTCAAGCGGCCGATCGTCTCCAGCGGGATCCCCTTCGGGCAGACCGCCGTGCACTCGCCGCTGTTGGTGCATCCGCCGAAGCCCTCCGCGTCCTGCGCGGCCACCATCGTCACCGCCCGTGGGAGCCGTTCCGGCTCGCCCTGGGGCAGGGTTCCCAGGTGCGTCGTCTTGGCGGCGGTGAACAGCATCGCCGAGCCGTTCGGGCACGCGGCCACGCAGGCGCCGCAGCCGATGCAGGCCGCGGCTTCGAACGCGCGGTCCGCGGCGGGTTTCGGCACCGGCGTCGCGTGTGCGTCGGGGGCGCTGCCGGTCGGCGCGGTGATGTACCCGCCCGCCTCGATGATCCGGTCCAGCGCCCCGCGGTCCACCACCAGGTCCTTGACCACCGGGAACGCCCGCGCCCGCCACGGCTCGACCGTCACCGTCTGCCCGTCCGCGAAGTGCCGCAGGTGCAGCTGGCACGTCGTGGTCGCCCGCTGCGGACCGTGCGCCGTGCCGTCGATCACGACCCCGCACGCCCCGCAGATCCCCTCCCGGCAGTCGTGGTCGAACGCCACCGGCTCGTCGCCCGCCGCGGTGAGGCGCTCGTTCAGCACGTCGAGCACCTCCAGGAACGACATGTCCGGCGACAGGTCGTCCACCTCGTACCGCACCAGCCGGCCACGGTCGGCCGCATCCTTCTGCCGCCAGATCTTCAACACGAGTTTCACGAGTAGCTCCGCTGACTGGGGGTGACATGGTCGAACGTCAGGGCTTCGCGGTGCAGCACCGGCGGCTTCCCGGGCCCGGTGAACTCCCACGCGGCCACGTACGAAAACGCGGCGTCGTCGCGCTGGGCCTCACCGTCGACGGTCCGGCTCTCCTCCCGGAAGTGCCCGCCGCAGGACTCGGTGCGGTGCAACGCGTCCACGCACATCAGCTCCGCCAGCTCCAGGAAGTCCGCGACCCGCCCGGCCTTCTCCAGCGACTGGTTCAGCGAAGCGCCCGAACCCGGCACCCGCAGCCGCGCCCAGAACTCCTCCCGCAGCGCCGGGATCAGCTCCAGCGCCTTCCGCAGCCCCGCCTCGGTGCGGCTCATCCCGCAGTGCTCCCACAGCACCGCACCCAGCTCGCGGTGGAAGTCCTCGGCGGACCGGTCCCCGTCCACAGCCAGCAGCCGCGCGATCCGGTCCTCGACCTCCGCCTGCGGCCCGGACACGTCCCCCACGGCAGGGAACGGCCCGTCGGCCAGGTAGTCGCCGATCGTCGTGGGCAGGATGAAGTACCCGTCCGCGAGGCCCTGCATCAGGGCGCTCGCCCCGAGCCGGTTGGCGCCGTGGTCGGAGAAGTTCGCCTCGCCGATCACGAACAGCCCGGGGATCGTGCTGCGCAGGTCGTAGTCGACCCACAGCCCGCCCATCGTGTAGTGCACCGCCGGGTAGATGCGCATCGGCACCCGGTACGGATCGTCCCCGGTGATCCGCTCGTACATCGCGAACAGGTTGCCGTAGCGGGATTCCACGCCGTCCCGCCCGAGCCGGGAAAGCGCGTCCGCGAAGTCCAGGTACACCCCGCGCCCGCCGGGTCCGACGCCACGGCCCGCGTCGCACACGCTCTTCACCGCGCGGGAGGCGATGTCGCGCGGCACGAGGTTCCCGAACGCCGGATACCGTCGCTCCAGGAAGTAGTCCCGCTCGGCCTCGGGGATCTCCGACGGCGGCCGCGCGTCGCCGGGGGTGACGGGCACCCACACCCGCCCGTCGTTGCGCAGCGACTCGCTCATCAGCGTGAGCTTCGACTGGTGCCCGCCGCTGACCGGGATGCACGTCGGGTGGATCTGCGTGAAGCACGGGTTGGCGAACAACGCGCCCCGCCGGTGCGCGCGCCAGATCGCGGTCGCGTTGCAGCCCTTGGCGTTGGTGGACAGGTGGAAAGCGTTGCCGTAACCGCCGGTGGCCAGCACCACCGCGTCCGCGACGTGCGTGGAGATCTCGCCGGTGACCAGGTCCCGCACCACGACCCCGCGCGCCCGGCCGTCCACCACGACCAGGTCGAGCATCTCGGTGCGCGGGTGCATCGCGATTCGCCCGAGGTGGATCTGCCGCGCCATCGCCTGGTACGCGCCGAGCAGCAGCTGCTGCCCGGTCTGCCCGCGGGCGTAGAACGTCCGGGACACCTGCGCGCCGCCGAACGACCGCGTGTCCAGCAAGCCGCCGTACTCGCGCGCGAACGGCACGCCCTGCGCCACGGCCTGGTCGATGATCCGCACGCTCAGTTCGGCGAGGCGGTGCACATTGGACTCCCGGGCCCGGAAGTCGCCGCCCTTCACCGTGTCGTAGAACAGCCGGTGGATGCTGTCGCCGTCGCCGCGGTAGTTCTTGGCCGCGTTGATCCCGCCCTGCGCGGCGATGCTGTGCGCGCGGCGCGGGCTGTCCTGGTAGCAGAACGAGCGAACCCGGTAGCCCAGTTCGGCCAGGGTCGCGGCGGCCGACGCGCCGGCCAGCCCGGTGCCGACCACGATGACCGAGAGCCGCCGCCGGTTGGCGGGGTTGACCAGGCGGGCGGTGAACCGCCGCCGCTCCCAGCGCTGCGCGAGCGGGACGTCCGGCGCGCGGGTGTCGGAGATCGGGGTTCCTTCGACGAACACGGTGCTCACCCGGCCAATCCGGTGACGACGGCGAACGGGACGGACAGGTACCCGGCGACGACGACGACCGCCACGCCGAGCGCGACGCCCTGCGCGGTGCGCCGCGCGGCGCCGGAGGAGCCGAGGCTCTGCAGCGCGCTCCACAGCCCGTGCCGGATGTGGCATCCGAGGGCGACCACCGCCAGCGTGTAGACCAGCGTCACGTACCAGAGCCGGAAGTCGGCGGTGACGTTGTCGTGCACGGCGCCCGGCACGCCGTTCGGGTTGAGGTGACCGGTGGTCAGGTCGAGCACGTGGTAGACGACGAACAGCGCGAGGATCACCCCGCCCCAGCGCATGGTCCGCGCCGCGTAGCCGCCCTGGACGCGCCCGCGGTGGGCGTAGCGGACCGGCCGGGCGGCGCGGGCGCGGCGTGCCAGGCGGGCCGCGGTCACGGCGTGCAGCACGACGCAGACGACCAGGCCGGTGCGCAGCACCCACAGGAACCCGGAGTGACCGAGGACGCTGTCCAGGATCGTCCGCAGCCAGGCCGCGTAGTGGTCGAAGCTCGCCGCGGAGACGAAGAACTTGAGGTTGCCCAGCATGTGCGCGATGACGAAGAGCAGCAGGAACAGGCCGGTCACGGCCATGATCGCCTTCTGCCCGACGGTCGAGGACCACAGGCCGCGCGGTCGTGGTGGTGAGGAGCGTTCGAGAAGGGCCACTCCGGCAGCGTGCGGCCGGGGAGATCGAGTCGTCCAATATATCGAAGAGCTGAAGACGATAGCCTGAGGCTATGACGCTGCAACAGCTTCTGTACTTCCTGGCCGTGGCCGAGACGCGGCACTTCACGCGCGCCGCCGAGCGCACGTATGTGGCGCAGCCCTCACTGAGCAAGCAGGTGCGGGCGCTGGAGGACCGGGTGGGCGCGCCGCTGTTCAGCCGGGCGCGGGGCAACGTCACGCTCACCCCGGCCGGCGAGGCGCTGCTGCCGATCGCGCGGCGCATCGTCGCCGACGTGGACACCGCCCGCCTGGAGGTCGCCGAGCTGGTCGGGCTGCGTCGCGGCCGGGTCCGGGTGGGCGCGACGCCGAGCCTGTGCGTCACCGTGTTCGCCGACGTGCTGCACCGCTTCCACCGCGAGTACCCGGGCATCGAGCTGGTGGTGGAGGAGAGCGGGTCGAAGGACCTGGTGCGGGCGCTGACGCACGGCGAGCTGGACCTCGCGGTGCTGATCGCGGCCGGGGACGAGGCGGCGCTGACGACGGTGCCGCTGCTGCGGGAACGGCTGGTGGTGGCCGCGCCCGCCGGGGTGGACCTGGGCGCGGCGGTCCGGCTCGAGGAGCTGCGCGGCCGGCCGATGGTGATGTTCCGGGAGGGCTACGACCTGCGCGACACCACCCTGCAGGCCTGCCGCGCCGCCGGGTTCACGCCGGAGTTCGCGGCGCAGGGCGGGGAGATGGACGCCGTGCTCCGGTTCGTCGAGGTGGGACTGGGGGTGGCGGTCGTGCCGAGCCTGGTGCTGACCGGGCGGCCCGCCCTGCGCGGGACGCCGCTGACCGCGCCGGAGATGACGCGGACCATCGCGCTGGCCCAGCGGACCGACGTGGCGCCGACCAACGCCGCCCGCGCGTTCCGGGAGACGCTGCGCGCCCACCTGGACGACCTGCACCGGGACGGCGCGCTGCCGGCCGGGGTGGAGCTGGCCGGGCGGTGAGTGTCGGCGGGGGAGGCCGCCGCGGGTTGGGCTGGTGGGGGTGAGTCACCGGGTGCGGTGTGGTGGGGCGGGAGCCTGCCGGCGCGGCCACCTGGGGCGGTGCTCCGCTGGGGCGGTGCCCCCCCACCGGCACGCCGCCCGAGGGGTTCCCCGCCCGTGCGGTGCCTCGCCGGTCGAGGCGGGGTGCCTTGCCTCACCTCGGGCACCCCGCCTGAGGCGCGCCGCCACCCGTACGGGGTCTTGATCGGTTCACCAATCCCGTGGACTGAGTAACGCCACGCCTGGCCGGACCCGATCTCACGGGATGTCACCACTCGCGCACCCCGGTGCGTCAGATCAGTGAGACCGCGTTCACACGGTTGCGGCACCGGCAGGCACGTTCTCACGACCTGATCAGTGACCCGGGACCCGCGGGGCGGCCGGGGGACTACGGTTCTCCGTAGACTGACTGGACGCGCCCTGGCGGGCAGGGCGAGGGATCTATGCGGGTGAGGTGGAAAGTGACGCTGCTGGAGTCCGTGCACGGACCGGCCGACCTGAAGCGCATGGGACACGGCCAGCTCGAGCACCTGGCGGGGGAGATCCGCGACTTCCTGGTCGACAAGGTCCGCCGCTCCGGCGGCCACCTCGGCCCGAACCTCGGCGTGGTCGAGCTGACCCTGGCGCTGCACCGGGTCTTCGACTCGCCGAAGGACGCGATCGTCTGGGACGTCGGTCACCAGTGCTACGTGCACAAGATCGTGACCGGCCGGCACCCCGAGTTCGACCTGCTGCGCCAGCAGGGCGGGCCGTCGGGCTACCCGTCCCGGGAGGAGAGCGAGCACGACCTGGTGGAGAACAGCCACGCCTCCACCGCGTTGTCCTATGTGGACGGCCTGTCGAAGGCGTTCGAGCTGGCCGGTGGCGGGCGGCACGCCGTCGCGGTCGTCGGGGACGGCGCGCTGACCGGCGGCATGTGCTGGGAGGCGCTGAACAACATCGCCGCCGAGCCGGGCCGTCCCGTGGTGATCGTGGTCAACGACAACGGCCGGTCCTATTCGCCGACGATCGGCGGCTTCGCCGAGCACCTGGCGTCGCTGCGGCTGCAGCCCGGCTACGAGCGCATGCTCGACGGCGGCCGCGAGCTGCTGCTGTCCACGCCGGTCGTGGGCAAGCCGATCTACGCGGCGCTGCACGCGGCGAAGGCGGGCATCAAGGACGCGCTGAGCCCGCAGGAGATGTTCTCCGACCTCAAGCTCAAGTACCTCGGCCCGGTCGACGGCCACGACATCGCCGCGCTGGAGAAGGCGTTCCAGGCGGCCAAGGCGTTCGGCGGCCCGGTCGTCGTGCACGCGGTCACCGAGAAGGGCCACGGTTACCCGCCCGCGGTGAACCACGAGGCCGACCAGATGCACCAGACCGACCCGATCGACCCGGAGACCGGCCTGCCCAAGCCGAAGGGCCTGAGCTGGACGTCGGTGTTCGGCGACGAGCTGGCGCGCATCGGCGAGGAGCGCGAGGACGTCGTGGCGATCACCGCCGCGATGCTGCGCTCCACCGGGCTGCACGAGTTCGCCGATCGGCACCCGGACCGCTGGTTCGACGTCGGCATCGCCGAGCAGCACGCGGTGACCTCGGCCGCCGGCCTCGCGATGGGCGGGCTGCACCCGGTGGTCGCGGTGTACTCGACGTTCCTCAACCGCGCCTTCGACCAGCTGCTGATGGACGTGGCGCTGCACCGCCAGCCGGTCACGCTGATCCTCGACCGCGCCGGCATCACCGGGCCGGACGGCCCGAGCCACCACGGCATGTGGGACCTGTCGCTGCTGGGCATGGTGCCCGGCATGCGGGTCGCCGCGCCGCGGGACGCGCAGACGCTGCGCGAGGAGCTGCGGGAGGCGGTGGCGGTGTCGGACGGGCCGACCGCGCTGCGGTTCTCGAAGGGCAGCGTCACCGAGTCGGTGCCCGCCGCCGAGCGGATCGGCGTGGTCGACGTGCTGCGGCGGCCGCGGGAAGGCGCGGGCGCGGACGTGCTGCTGGTCGCCGTGGGCGCGTTCGCGCCGCTCGGGCTGGCCGCCGCCGAGCGGCTGGCCGACCAGGGCATCGGTGTGACGGTCGTCGACCCGCGGTGGGTGCTGCCGGTGCCGCACGAGCTGGTCGGCCTGGCGCGCGAGCACCGGCTCGTCGTGACGGTCGAGGACAGCGGCCGCCACGGCGGCTTCGGCAGCGCGCTGTCGGCCGTGCTGCGGGACGCCGAGTGCGACGTGCCGCTGCGTGACCTGGCCGTGCCGCAGCAGTTCCTGCCGCACGGCTCGCGCGAGGAGGTGCTGGCGAGCGTCGGCCTGACCGCGCAGGACGTGGCGCGGCGCGTGACGGAGTGGGCGTCGAACCTGATCGGCGAGGCCCAGCCGGCGACGGCGGACGCGCCGACCGACTAGGTCCGTGCCGGACGGTCGCATCCCGCGCGCGGGATGCGACCGCCCGGACCACGTCGTCGCCGCGCGGCGTACGAGTACACGTGGACAGTCCATCGTGGACGGACCGCGGGCGGTTGCTACGCGGCGGGCCGCAGGTTCTCCTCGCACCACTGGCGGAACGTCGTCGGCGTCGTCGATTCCGGGGTGCGCGGCTCGGCGTTGTCCAGGCCCGCGTTCTTGGCCGCCATCATGTCGGCCATGCCCTGCGCCATCGCCTCGGTCCAGCCCCGCTGCCGCAGGCCGGCCTTCAGCGCCTCGGCCGTGACCTGCTCGAACCGCACCGGCCGGCCCAGCACGTCGGACATGATTCCGGCCATCTCCAGGTGGGACAGGTCCTCCGGGCCGAGCACCGGAACCTCGCCCCGCCCAGTCCACGTCTCGTCGAGCAGAAGCCGGGCGGCGGCGCCGGCGATGTCCTTCGTCGCGCACAGCGGTCGTTTGTGACCGGGGACGGCCATCTCGGACCACACGCCGTCGCGCGTGATCGACGCCGCCTGCCACAGCACGTTGTCCATGAAGGTCGGCATCGTCAGCGCGCGGTAGGGCACCCCGGTGCTGGCGATCAGGTCGTCCATCGCCAGCGACGCCGACACGAGCCCGGCGTTGACCGCGACGCCGCGTCCCAGGGCCGACACCCCGACCACCCGCAGGTCCTGGGTGCGGAACAGCTCGCACGCGGGCCGGGTGAAGTCCAGGAACGCCCGGTCCAGGCTGTCCGCGGCGGGGTTCGGCGGGACCAGCCAGAAGACGGCGTCCGCGCCGGCGAACGCCTTGCCGACGACCTCGGGGTCGCCGTGGGAGCCGATGACGACCTCGGCCTTCTCCCGGACCGCGGGGGCGAGCCGGGACGGGTCGCGCACGATGACGCGGACCGGCGCCCCGGCGGTGAGCAGGGATTCGGTGAGCTGACGGCCGATCCGGCCGGCCGGTGCGGTGATGACGATCATGCGACCAGCCTCCGCCCGGGCGGCGCCGATCGTCCAATACCTCTTCGCCGGCATTGATACCCTTCGGGTATGGATCTGGACCTGCGCAAGCTGCGGTACTTCACCGCCGTCGCCGAGCACGGGCACTTCGGCCGCGCGGCGGAGCGGCTGCACATCGCGCAGCCGGTGCTGAGCAGGCAGATCCGCGCGCTGGAACGGGAACTGGGCTGCGAGCTGCTGGAGCGCACGACGCGGTCGGTGCGGCTGACGGCGGCCGGTGAGCAGCTGTACGCGGACGCGCCGGGCGTGCTGGCGACCGCTGTGGCGGCGACGCGCCGGGCCTACGGCGCCGCGCGGGGTACGCGCCGCCTGGTCCTGGGGTTCGCGCCGGGGCTGACCGTCTCCCCGGCGGTGCGGGTGTTCGCGCAGGCGCACCCGGACGTCGAGGTCGAATTGCTGCACCTCCACTGGTTCGAACAGGCCGAGGCGATGCGCGACGGCCGCGCCGACGTCGGCTACTTGCGGCAGCCGTTCGACGCCACGGGCCTGCGGACGCTGCGGGTGGGCAGCGAGCCGAAGGTGGTGTGCCTGCCCGCGGCGCACCCGCTGGCGAAGCGGCGGCGGGTGCGGTACGCCGACCTCGAGGGCGAACACCTCATCGACGGGCAGGACAGGCGGGTCAGCACGATCGAGGAAAAGCTGGAGCTGGTCGCGGCCGGCCGCGGCGTCGCGATGATCCCCCGCAGCGTGGCGCGTTACTACTCCCGGCCCGACGTGATCCACCGCCGCATCGGCGACGCCGAGGAGTTCGAGATCTGCCTCGCCGTCGCCGACGGGCACCGGCGCCCGCACCTGAAGGACTTGGTGACGATCGCGGCGCGGACCCTGTCCGGCAAGTGACCGGCGCCGTCCCGGAACGCCCGGGACACCGCCGTTGAGGTAACTCTCAGGAAACTGTGGCACGGTGGTTCGCGTGCGAATTCTGGTAGTCGAGGACGAGGCGCCGCTGGCGGACGCGATCGCGCGCGGGCTGCGCCGGGAAGGCATGGCGGTCGACGTCGCCCTCACCGGTGACGAGGGGCACGAGAAGGCCAGCATCACCCGCTACGACGTGGTGCTGCTGGACCGCGACCTGCCCGGCATGTCCGGCGACGAGCTGTGCCGTCAGATCGTCTCCTCCGACGAGCTGACCCGCGTCCTCATGCTGACCGCCAGCGGCACGGTCTCCGACCGCGTCGAGGGCCTGTCCCTGGGCGCCGACGACTACCTGGCCAAGCCGTTCGCCTTCCCCGAGCTGGTCGCCCGCGTGCGCGCGCTCGGCCGCCGCGCCACCCCGGCCGCGCCGCCGCTGCTCACCGTCGGCGACGTGCAGCTGGACCCGGCCAAGCGCACCGTCCGCCGCGCGAGCGGCCCCGTCGACCTGACCCGCAAGGAGTTCGGCGTCCTGGAGGTCCTGATGGCCGCCAAGGGCGCGGTGGTCAGCAGCGAGGAGCTGCTCGAACGCGTGTGGGACGAGAACGCCGACCCGTTCACCACGACCGTCCGGGTCACGGTGATGACCCTGCGCAAGAAGCTGGGCGAACCTGGGATCATCGAGACCGTGGTGGGATCCGGGTACCGGGCACGCGACACCGGCCCCGCGAAGGGGTGAGCTCGCGCTCGACACGCACGCCGGTACGCAGCCTGCGGGCGCGCATCACGCTGCTCGCGACCGGGCTGGCGGCCGGCGTCAGCCTCGTGCTGCTCTGGCTGGCCTGGACGCTGGTCGGCGACGCCGTGTCCGCGGTGCCGCAGATGCCGCCGGGCACGGTCGTGCGCGTCGACGGCGTGGACGTCGACGCCGCCGCGCTGGCCGCGCACCTGCGCGACCACGCGCGCGACAAGATGCTGCTGGCCGGCACCATCGCGTTCTGCTGCGTGGTGCTGGCCACCGCGGTCCTGGCCTGGACGTTCACCTCGCGCGTGCTGCGCCCGCTGCGGGACATCACCGGCACCGCGCGGCGGCTGTCGGTGGAATCGCTGGGCGAGCGCATCGGCGACGTCGACGCGCGCGGTGAGCTGGCCGAGCTGGCCCAGACGTTCGACGCGATGCTCGACCGGCTGCAGTCGGCGTTCGAGGCGCAGCGGCACTTCGTCGCCAACGCCAGCCACGAGCTGCGCACCCCGCTGTCGGTGATCCGCACCGAGCTGGACGTCACGCTCGCCGACGACCAGGCCGACACCGCCGAGCTGCGCCGCATGGCGGGCGTGGTGCGGGACGCGACCGAGCGGGCCAACCAGCTCGTCGGGTCGCTGCTGCTGCTCGCCCGCACCGACGGCGCCGGGCTGGTGGTGACCGAGCCGGTCGACCTCGCGGGGCTGGTCGCCAGCGCGTGGCGGGCGGTGTCCGGGGAGGCCGACCAGCGCGGCCTGAAGACCACCTTCCACGTCGAGCCGGCCTGGACCACGGGCGATCCGGCGCTGCTGGAGCGCATCGCGGGCAACCTGCTGGAGAACGCGGTGCGGCACAACGTCGACGCCGGCTGGATCGAGGTCACCACCCAGGCCGGGGAGCAGTGGTCGGCGCTGCGGGTGCGATCCTCCGGCGGGCTGGTCGACCCGCAGGCGGTGGACGAGCTGTTCGAGCCGTTCCGCCGCGCGGGGGTGGCGCGCACCGCCCGGCACGGCGCCGGTCTCGGGTTGTCGATCGTGCGGGCGGCGGTGGAGGCGCACGACGGGCTGGTGAGCGCGGAACCGGTGGTCGGGGGCGGCGTCGCGGTCACCGTCCGGCTGCCCGCGACCCGCTGAGTTACGGTGCTGGGCATGGTCCCTTCGATCCGGTTGAACAACGACGTCGAGCTGCCCGCCCTCGGGTTCGGGGTCTACAAGCTGCCCGATGACGAGGTCGAGGCGGTGATGCACGTGGCGATGGAGGCCGGCTACCGCAGCTTCGACACCGCCACGCTGTACGGCAACGAGCGGGGCGTCGGCGCGGCGGTGCGCTCGTCCGGCCTGCCGCGCGAGGAGCTGTTCGTCACCACCAAGCTGTGGAACACCGAGCACGGCTACGACTCGGCGCTGAAGGCGTTCGACGGCAGCCTGGAGCTGCTCGGGCTGGACTACGTCGACCTGTACCTGATCCACTGGCCGGTGCCGCGGCAGAACAAGTACGTGGAGACGTGGCGCGCGCTGGAGAAGATCCTGGCCGACGGGAAGGCGCGTGCGATCGGCGTGTCGAACTTCCAGATCCCGCACCTGGAGCGGCTGATGGCCGAGACCGAGGTGGTGCCCGCGGTCAACCAGATCGAGCTGCACCCCGGCCTGCAGCAGGCCGCGCTGCGCGGGTTCCACGAGAAGCACGGCATCGTGACCGAGGCGTGGAGCCCGCTCGCCCGCGGCAGGCAGCTGGACAGCGAGGTGATCACGACGATCGCCCGCAAGCACGGCAAGACCCCGGCGCAGGTGGTGCTGCGCTGGCACATCGAGATGGGGCACATGATCATCCCGAAGTCGGCGACCCCGAGCCGCATCCGGGAGAACATCGGCATCTTCGACTTCGAGCTGGACTCCCACGACATCGCCGGCCTGGCGACCCTGGAGTCCGGCGACCGGCACGGTCCCCACCCCGACGCGTGAGGTAATTCGCACCACGAACTGTTAGTCTGGCGGAATGCCCGCACAGGATGACGGCCGGATGGGGATCGTGACCGCTCTGGTGCGGTCCACGTTCCTGGTGAACGCGGTGTATTCGGAATCGGCCCGGGAGTACGGCATCACGATGCCGCAGGGGCAGCTGTTGTGCGTGCTGATGGCGCGGCCCTACGGCATGACCGAGCTGGGCGCGGTGCTGCGGCTGGCGAAGTCGAGCCTGACCGGGCTGGTCGACCGCACCGAACGCAACGGCCTGGTGCGCCGCGAGCCGGATCCCCGGGACACCAGGGCGGTCCGGGTCGCGCTCACCCCGGAGGGGCAGCGGCTGGCGGGGGAGTTCTACGCCGAGACGTGCCGCCGGATCGAGGAACTGCCCGCGGGGCTCGACGCCGCGGAGCGGGACCGGCAGGCCCGCCTGCTCGGCCGGGTCGTGACGGACAACGAGGTGCCCCCGGTCTTCCTCGACCGCTGACCGCGCTTGCAGTTCGTACTGCGAACCATTATTGTTCGCAGTACGAACTTCAAGGAGGGCATCATGACCGCATCTGACGTGGTTTTCGGGTTCGGCGCGCACACCGGCGTCGACGAGGTGCCGGACCTGCTGCGCCTGGTCCGGCGCGCGGACGCCGACGGGCTCGACCTGGTCTCGCTGTCCGACCACCCCTACTTCGGCGGCAGGCTGGACGCCTACGCGACCGTCGGGTTCCTGCTGGGCCACACCGAGCGCATCGCCGGTTTCGCCAACGTCACCAACCTGCCGCTGCGGCCCCCGGCCATGCTGGCCCGGACGGTGACGACCCTGTCGGCGCTGTCCGGCGGCCGGGTCGTGCTCGGGATGGGCGCGGGCGGGCTGCCGGACCGGATCGCCGACATGGGCGGCCCGCGGTTCACCCCGGCCGAGGCGGTGGAGGCCTTCGAGGAGGCGATCCTGCTGGTCAAGAGCCTGGCCGGGGGTGACGAGCCGGTGACCCACGAGGGGCGGCACTACCGGGTGCGCGGGATCGAGCCCGCGCCGGTGCCCGCGCCGCCGGTGTGGACCGGGTCGGTCGGGCGGAAGTCGCTCGCCGCGACCGGCCGCGTGGCCGACGGCTGGCTCCCCGGCCACGCGGCGGACTGGCTGAGCGAGCGGTACCGCACGTCGCGGCCGGTGATCGACGACGCGGCGGCCGCGGCGGGCCGCGACCCGAGCGAGGTCCGCACGATCCTGAACTTCCCCGGCACGATCACCGAAGCGCCGCTGGCGAAGACGCGGGACGCGGAGGGCCGCTGGATCGGCGGGTCCGTGGACCAGTGGGTCGAGGAGCTGACCACGGGCGTCCTGGAGCACGGCATGAGCGGCTTCATCCTGTTCCCACCGGGCCACGCCGCCCACGACGACGTCTCCCTCGGACGCTGGGCGCGGGAGATCGTGCCGGCCGTCCGCGAGAGGGTCGCCAAGGAGTCCTAGGTCGGGAACCCGCCGGACGCCGACGGCCCCCTTGCCCGTGGGCGAGGGGGCCGTCAGGTCGGGTGACTACGCCGGCACCGAGGCGACGCCGGGCGCCAGGAACGGCTTGCCGGTCACCTTGGCCGACACGCCGGTCCGGTCCAGGTACGGCGTGATGCCGCCGAGCCAGAACGGCCAGCCCGCGCCGAGGATCAGGCACAGGTCGATGTCCTGCGCCTCCGCGACCACGCCCTCGTCGAGCATGATCCGGATCTCCTCGGCGATCGCGGCGAGCCCCCGCTCGCGCAGCTCTTCGGCGGTCGAGGGCCGGTCGCCCTGCTGCCACAGCGCCGCGACCTCCGGGTCGACGCTCGGGTTGCCCTGCTCGTCCCACTGCCACACCGCGGTCTTGCCCGACGCGACGAACTTCTTCAGGTTCTCGCTCACCGCGAAGCGGTCCGGGAACGCGTCGTGCAGCGTCTCGCCGACGTGCAACGCGATCGCGGGGCCGACCAGCTGCATCAGCGTCAGCGGCGACATCGGCAGGCCGAGCGGCTCCAGCGCGCGGTCGGCCACGTCGAACGGGGTGCCCTCGTCGACCGCGGTCAGCACCTCGCCGAGGAACCGCAGCAGCAGCCGGTTCACCACGAACGCCGGGGCGTCCTTCACCAGCACGCTGGACTTCTTCAGCTGCTTGCCGACCGCGAACGCCGTCGCCAGCGCCGCGTCGTCGGTCTGCTCGCCGCGCACGATCTCCAGCAGCGGCAGCACGGCCACCGGGTTGAAGAAGTGGAACCCGACGACCCGCTCCGGGTGCCGCAGCTTCGAGGCCATCTCAGACACCGACAGCGAGGAGGTGTTCGTCGCCAGGATCGCCTCGGGCTTGACGTAGTTCTCCAGGTCGCCGAAGACCTGCTGCTTGACGCCCATCTCCTCGAACACGGCCTCGATCACGAAGTCCGCGTCCGCGAAGGCGGCCTTGTCCAGCGAGCCGCTCACCAGCGCCTTGAGCCGGTTCGCCTCGTCCGGCGAGATCCGCTGCTTGCCGAGCAGCTTGTCGATCTCACCGTGCACATAGGACACGCCCTTGTCGATGCGCGCCTGGTCCACATCGGTCAGCACGACCGGGACCTTCAGCCGCCGCACGAACAGCAGCGCCAGCTGGCTGGCCATCAGGCCCGCGCCGACGACGCCGACCTTGGTCACCTTGCGCGCCAGCGACTTGTCCGGCGCGCCGGCCGGCCGCTTGGCCCGCTTGTTGACCAGGTTGAACGAGTACAGCCCGGCGCGCAGCGTGTCGTCCATCAGCAGCTGCGCCAGCGCCTGGGTTTCGGCCGCGTACCCGGCGTCCAGGTCGTTCGCGCGGGCCAGTTCGAGCAGCTCGACGGCCTTGGTCGCGCCCGGCGAGGCACCCTTGGTCTTGCCGTCCACAATGGCCTTCGCGCGGGCGATCGCCGCGTCCCACCCGGCGCCGCGGTCGATCTCCTTGCGCTGCGGGGTCACCTGGCCGTTGACCACCTTGGACAGCCACAGCAGCGACTGCTCGAGGAAGTCCGCGCTGCCCAGCAGCTCGTCCACGATGCCCAGCTGCGCGGCCTGCGCGGGCTTGAGCATCTTGTTCTGGTTCAACGCGTTCTCGATGATCACGGTGACCGCGGCGTCCGGCCCGATCAGGTTCGGCAGCAGCTGGGTGCCGCCCCAGCCCGGGAACAGGCCGAGGAACACCTCGGGGAACGAGATCGCGGCCGCCGACTCCGACAGCGTGCGGTAGTGGCAGGACAGGGCCAGTTCGAGCCCGCCGCCCATGACCGCGCCGTTGACGAACGCGAAGGTCGGGATCTTCGAGTCGGTCAGGCGGCGGAACACCGCGTGGCCGGTCTCGGCGATCTCGTGCGCCAGGTTCGGGTCGCTGATCGCCTCGACGCCGGACAGGTCGGCGCCGACGGCGAAGATGAACGGCTTGCCGGTGACCGCGATGGCGGCCGGTTCCGCGGCGAACGCCTCGTCCAGCGCGGCGTTCAGGCTCACCAGGCCCTGCGGGCCGAACGTGGACGGGCGGGTGTGGTCGTGCCCGTTGTCCAAGGTGATCAGTGCGACCTGCTGGTCCAGGCCGGGAACCTTGATCAGGCGCGTGGTCGCCCGGGTGACGACCTCGTCCGGGAAGGCGGCCTTGGCCTGCTCAACCGTGAACGTCACTTGTCACTCCCGTCGTAGGCAGGGTTCTCCCAGATCACGGTGCCGCCCATGCCGAGGCCGATGCACATCGTGGTGATGCCGTAGCGGACCTCGGGGTGCTCGGCGAACTGGCGGGACAGCTGGGTCATCAGCCGCACGCCGGAGGAGGCCAGCGGGTGGCCGCAGGCGATCGCGCCACCCCACGGGTTGACGCGCGGGTCGGTCTGGTCGATGCCGAAGTGGTCGAGGAAGGCCAGCACCTGCACGGCGAACGCCTCGTTGATCTCGAACAGCCCGATGTCGTCGATGGACAGTCCGGTGCGCTTGAGGAGTTTCTCGGTGGCCGGCACCGGGCCGACGCCCATGACCTCGGGGTCGACGCCGGCGAAGGAGTAGCCGACCATCCGCATCGCGACCGGCAGGCCCAGCTCGCGGGCGGTCTCCTCGTCGGCGAGGATCGCACCGGTCGCACCGTCGTTGAGGCCCGCGGCGTTGCCCGCGGTGACCCGGCCGTGCGGGCGGAACGGGGTCTTGAGGTTCGCCAGGGTCTCGACGGTGGTGCCGGGGCGGGGCGGCTCGTCCTCGGTGGCCAGGCCCCAGCCCAGCTCGGAGCGGATCGCGACCGGGACCAGCTCCGGGCCGATCTTGCCGGCCTTGACCGCGTCGGCGTAGCGCTCCTGGCTCTGCGCGGCGTACTCGTCGGCGCGGCGCTTGGTGATCGCCGGGAAGCGGTCGTGCAGGTTCTCCGCGGTCTGGCCCATGACCAGCGCGGACGGGTCGACCAGCCGGTCGGCGACGATGCGCGGGTTGGGGTCGACCCCTTCGCCCATCGGGTGGCGGCCCATGTGCTCGACGCCGCCCGCGATGGCGATGTCGTAGGCGCCGAAGCCGATCCCGCCGGCGACGGTGGTGACGGCGGTCATGGCGCCGGCGCACATGCGGTCGATGGCGTAGCCCGGGACCGAGCGCGGCAGGCCGGCCAGGAGGGCGGCCGTGCGGCCGATCGTGAGGCCCTGGTCGCCGGTCTGGGTCGTGGCGGCGATGGCGACGTCGTCCACCCGCTCCGGCGGCAGCTCCGGATGGCGGCGCAGGAGTTCGCGGATGACCTTGACGACGAGGTCGTCGGCCCTGGTGTTGGCGTAGATGCCCTTGTCACCCGCCTTGCCGAACGGGGTGCGGACCCCCTCGACGAAGGCCACGGTGCGCACCGCCCGCGCGGTCGGCGCAAGGGGGGTTGCGGCCACGATGTGCTCCCTCTGTCAGTACTGGGACGCCGGTTACCCGGCGGTAATGACGCCACTCTAACCCCGGTTACCGGTGGGTAACCAGGGTGGTGGGTGAGACCACCTTTTCGAGCGGCACCCGGGGCGGCAAACCCAAGGTAGCTGGGTGGTCATCCCGTCGCCTGACACTGGACGATCACCTTGAGCCAGGGCCGCAACCCAGGCCGCCAACCGGCGGCCGACCATGCCAACCTTGCGGGCCTGGCTCAAGGTGATATGCACAAACCGGAAGGCGACGGGATGACCACCCAGCGACCACCTGCTCGAGGTGAGCCGACAACGGTCCCCCGTCATCCCGGAGCCTGCCCGTCCGGCGAGGACATCTTTTGATCTTTAGAGGTGACGTTGGGCAGGCGGGGAGTCCGCCCTACGGGCGGGCAACGCCCTTCGGGCGGAAAGCGCCTCACGGCGCCGGAAGGTCACCTTCCGACCACCCCCGCCCCCGATGCCTGATTGTGTTTCGGTCGCCGAGCAGGCGTGTCAAGGCGGGAAAGAGTACCTTGACACGCCTGGTCGGCGACCAAAGACCGGCTGTGGATCGGGGGCGGGGGAGGTCTGGTTGGGGTAGTCGGTGCTGTTGCGTTGCCGGGCGGCGTTTCGTGGTTTGACTTCGCGCCTGCAGGGGCCACTCGCCGTCGGAGCGGCGACCCACCCCCGTGAGCGGCGCCGATCTCACCATCCAGCGGTAACCCCGGCGGCCTTGCCCGCGGCGGCCTCCGCCCAAGACACGGCACCGCCCACCTCAAGCACCAACCCCAGCGCTCAGGCAGTCGCCTGGAGGGCCTTCGCCATCACTGGTGCCGTCAGCTCCACCTGCCACGGCCGGGCGCCTCCCGCGGCCAGTGCCGCCGACACGCCCGCCACACTGCGGTCCTCCGGCGGCCGCCAGCAGGTGCGGCGCAACAGGTCCGGCAGCAGCAGGTTCTCCACCGGCAGCTGGTGGTGCTCGGCGATCTTCGCCAGCCCCGCCCGTGCCGCGGTCAGCCTCGCCGCCGCGTCGGGGTCCTTGTCCGCCCAGCGGTTCGCCGGGGGTGGGCCGTCGTTGGGCTGCGCCGGGTTCGGCAGCTGGTCCCGCGGCAGCTGACGGGCGGCCTGCAGGTGCCGGAACCAGTTCCCGGTGTACCGCCGCTGCACGCGACCACCGAACACCGGCAGCGCCTGCAACTCGGCCACGGACTTCGGGTCGGCCAGCACCGCGTTCACGATCGCGCTGTCGGGCAGCACCCGGCTCGGCGCGCGGTCGCGCTTGCGGGCCAGCTCGTCGCGGGCCTCCCACAGCGCCCGGACCGCCGCCAGGCCGCGCGCGGTGCGCACCTTGTGGATCCCGCTCGTGCGCCGCCACGGCTCGCTGCGCGGAGGGGGCTGCGGGGCGGTCCGGACGGCCTCGAACTCCTGGCGCGCCCAGTCCAGCTTGCCCTGGGCAGCCAGCTCGGCCTCGAGCTTCTCCCGCAGCGGGATGAGCAGCTCGACGTCCAGCGCCGCGTAGTTGAGCCAGTCCACCGGCAGCGGCCGCTTCGACCAGTCCGCCGCGCTGTGGCCCTTCTCGAGGTGGTAGCCCAGCAACCGCTCCACCAGCGTGCCCAGCGCCACGCGCTCGTACCCGGCCAGCCGTCCGGCCAGCTCGGTGTCGAACAGGCTCCCCGGCACCAGGTCCAGCTCGGCCAGGCACGGCAGGTCCTGCGAGGCGGCGTGCAGCACCCACTCCTGGCCGTTCAGCACGTCCCGCAACGGCCCCAGCCTGCCCGCGAGGGCGATCGGGTCCACCAGGACCGTCCCGGAGCCCTCGCGGCGCAGCTGCACCAGGTAGGCCTTGGGCCAGTAGCGGTAGCCGGACGCGCGCTCGGTGTCCACCGCGATCGCACCCGTGCCCGCCGCCAGCCGTGCGCAGGCACGCGCCAGCGCCGGCTCGTCCGCCACCACGTCCGGCGTCCCGTCGGCCGGCTCCTTGAGCGTGACCGGGACGTCCGGTTCGCTGGTATCAGGCACTTGATCTGCGGTTTCCACGTCGGTCAACCCTACGGGACGGGCGCACCGTCACCGGTACGCCCGTCCGTTGGGGTCGTGCAATCGGCTGGGATCAGCGGATGACGCCGGCTCGCATCGCGAGCGCCACCATCTGCGCCCGGTCGCCGGTGCCGAGCTTGCGCCCGATCCGGGACAGGTGCGACTTGACGGTGAGCGCCGAGAGGCTGAGCTCCTCGCCGATCTCCTTGTTGGACTGGCCGTCGGCGACCAGCTGCAGCACCTCGACCTCGCGCGCGGACAGCTCCCGCGGCGTGTTGTCGGTGCCCGGCACCCGCGTGCCGGTCGCCAGGACCGGGGCCACGCTCGGGTCCGCGTACACCCCGCCGTCCAGCACCCGGCGCACCCCGTCGGTCACCACCATGGGCGAGGCCGACTTCAGCAGGTACGCCTGGGCACCGGCCTGGAAGGCCGAGCGCACGGCATACGGGTCGTCGGAGGAGGCGAGCACCACGATCCGGGGCCAGCCCTGGCTACGGAGCTCCGTGACCAGGTCGATCCCGCTCCCGTCCGGCAGCCCGAGGTCGAGGATGGCCAGGTCGCACGGACCCGTCGCGGTCGCCCGCGCCCTCGCCTCGGCCACCGAGGCAGCTTCGTGTACGGTGCCCGCACCCATCTGTGCGAGTCGTGCGGCAATCGCCTCCCTCAGGAGCGGGTGGTCGTCGACCACCAGCACCGAAAACAGCTCTTCCCGCGGGTGCGGGACCATGCTCGCCGGCAAAGCACCGGCTGGCGTGGATCTGACGGCCTGCGACAAGCCGACGGCAGCCACGTCACTACCTCCCTGGAGTCGGTCGTGCCCCCCGACCGGCACCGGGTACTTTCGGCCGATCAGCCGCGCCAGCTCTAGACCGAAAGTGGTGTCGTCGAAGAGGCACTCTAGCCGCCGATCGCCCTCCGCGGGGGGATCGAACGGGTATCTATCTCGATCGGGTAGTTACTAGCTGGCATCGGTGTAGCACGTTCGGAGTAATACACCGCGCGTGGCTAACGCGTCGCGGAGCGCCAGCGATAAACCCTTTTTGGGGACAGAGCGCTGCGCGTGCATACGGACCGTGCATCTGCTCACGCGCGGTGCCGCCCGGTGTTCCCCGGACGGGGTGAGGGTGTCATCGGATCGACGTACGCGATCACTTCGCGCAGCGTAGGCGGCCCGCGGGCGGCCCCGGAGCGCCCCGTACGGGGGAAATCGGGGTGACCGGGAACCGCGCGAGCGAACTCTATCCGTGCTGTCCCCGGCCCCGGATTGAGGTCTGCGTCACACCCGGCGCGCCGGAGGGCCGGTTCAGCCGCTCTGGCGGTGGCCGAACAGCGAGACCCCGACCGGTGGCAGGCCCGCCACGCTCGACATCAGCTGGCAGAACGCCTCGCCGTGCGGGCGCAGGTGCTGGTCGGCCGGCGTCCAGGACGCCCGCAGCTCCAGGTCGTCGGTGCGGGCGGGGCCGCTGATGTCGCCGAAGCGGGCCGACGAGGTCTCGGTGACCGTCCCGCCCAGCGCCGTCCACGCCGCCCCGGAGTTCTCCAGCGCGTCGGTGAGCCACGACCACCCGACCGCGGGCAGGAACGGGTCGCTGGCCAGCTCCCGGTCGATCTCCGCGCGCACGTAGACGACCATCCGCAGCACCCCGTTCCAGGCCTCCTGGCCCTCCGGGTCGTGCAGCAGCACCAGGCGGCCGGTGGCCGTCACGTCCGCGGGACCCGTCGCGTCGCAGCTGAGCGCGTAGGACCAGGGGGCCAGGCGCTGCGGCGCGCGCACGGGTTCGAGGGTCATCTCCGGCCGCGGCCGGATCGCTTGCAACGCCGCGACAGCTTCACGGAACATCTCGGGCGCATGCGTCATCGCGGTCACAGCCCGACTGTAGGACGGGGAACGGGCGCCGGGCGGCAGACGCGCCGAGGGAAGGCGCCGCCGGGCCGCGTGGCACCATGGTTGACGATGTCCACTCCTGCGCAGTCGCGGCCACGCACGGCCCACCGGGACCTCGCCGGGTCTCCCTTCCTCGCGGCCGCCCGCGGCCGCCGTCCCGCGCGGCTGCCCGTCTGGTTCATGCGCCAGGCCGGCCGCTCGCTGCCCGAGTACCGCGCGCTGCGCGAGGGCGTGCCGATGCTCCAGGCGTGCTTCGACCCGGAGATGATCGCCGAGATCACGATCCAGCCGGTCCGCCGCCACGGCGTGGACGCCGCCATCTTCTTCAGCGACATCGTGGTCCCGCTGGTGGCCGCCGGCATCGACGTCGACATCGTGCCCGGCCTCGGCGCGGTGGTCGCCGAGCCGGTGCGCGACGCCGCGGCGGCCCGCCGCCTCCCCGAGCTCGACCCGCGGCGGCTCGAGCCGGTGCTCGACGGCACCCGGCTGCTGGTCGAGCGGCTGGGCCAGACCCCGCTGATCGGGTTCGCCGGCGCGCCGTTCACGCTCGCCTCCTACCTCATCGAAGGCGGCCCCAGCCGCACCTTCGAGCGCACCAAGGCCCTCATGCACTCCGAGCCGGAGGTGTGGCACGACCTCGCCGGGCGGCTCGCCGGGATCGCGGTGACCTTCCTGCGCGGCCAGGTCGAGGCCGGGGCCGACGCGGTGCAGCTGTTCGACTCCTGGGCCGGCGCGCTGACCCTGCGCGAGTACCGCGAGTTCGTGCTGCCGCACTCGGCGCGCGTCCTCGGCGCGGTCGCGGACCTGGACGTGCCGCGGATCCACTTCGGCGTCGGCACCGGCGAGATCCTGCCCGCCATGCGCGAGGCCGGGGCCGACGTGGTCGGCGTCGACTGGCGCGTCCCGCTGGACGAGGCCGTGCGGCGGCTGACCGCGCACGGGGAGCCCCCGCCCGTGGTGCAGGGCAACCTGGACCCGGCGCTGCTGCAGGCGTCCTGGCCGGTGATCGAGGCCGAGGTGCGGCGCATCGCCGCGGAGGGCCGCGCCGCCGCCGGACACATCTTCAACCTCGGCCACGGCGTGCCGCCCGGCACCGGCCCCGAGGTGCTGACCCGCGTCGTCGAGCTCGTCCACAGCCTGGAGGGCTGATGCACGTCGCGGTCGTCGGCGGAGGCGTCTCGGGCGCGGTCGCGGCGTACCGGCTGCGCGCCGCGCTGGGCGACGGCGCGGCGATCACCGTCGTCGAGGCCACCGGCACACTCGGCGGCAAGCTGCGCACCGCGGAGGTCGCGGGCGTGCGCTACGACGTGGGCGCCGAAGCCTTCCTCGCCCGCCGCCCGGAAGGCGCCGGGCTGGCGGCGGAGCTGGGCCTGGAGCTGGTCCACCCGACGAAGGCCCGCTCCACGGTGCGGGCCGGCGGGCGGGTGGCGCCCCTGCCCGGCCGGACGCTGATGGGCATCCCGGGTTCACCGGACGCGGTCGCCGACGTGCTCTCCGGCGCCGGGCGCGCGCGGGTCGCGGCCGAGCCGGACCTGCCCCCGGTGACGCTGGAGTCCGACACCGCGCTGGGCGTCCTGCTGCGCGAGCGCTTCGGCGACGAACTGGTGGACCGCCTGGTCGACCCACTGCTCGGCGGCGTCTACGCGGGCGGCGCCGACGGTCTCGGCCTGCGTGCCACCGTCCCCGCCCTCGCCGCCGCGATCGACCGCGGCGCGCCCTCGCTGACCGCGGCGGCGGCCGGCCTGATCCCCGCCAAGCCCAGCGGCGCGCCGGTGTTCGGCACCCTGCCCGGCGGTCTCGGCACCCTGATCGACCGGCTCGTCGAACTGGCCAAGCCGGACATCCGGTTCGGACAGCCGGTCACCGGGCTGCGGCGGCGGGCGAACGGCTGGCGGCTGGAGATCGGCGACGAGGCGATCGACGCCGACGCCGTCCTGCTCGCGGTGCCCGCCCCGGCGGCCCGCCGGCTCCTGGCCGACGTCGCGCCGGCCGCGTCGTCGGCGCTCGGCGAGGTCGAGCTGGCCTCGATGGCGGTCGTCGCGATGGCCCTGCCGCCCGGCACCGAGCTGCCGGCCGCCTCCGGGGTGCTGATCGGCGCGCGCGAACGCCGCGCCGACGGCCGGCCGTTCGCGGCGAAGGCCTTCACCTTCTCCTCCCGCAAGTGGTCGCACCTGGACACCGGGCCGGTGCTGTTGCGTGGTTCGGTCGGCCGGTTCGGCGAGCCCGGCGCGCTGCAGCGCGACGACGACGAGCTGGTCCGCCTGGTGCGCGACGACCTGGCCGAGCTGACCGGGATCACCGCGACGCCGATCGACGTCGCGGTCCAGCGCTGGGGCGGCGGGCTGCCACAGTACGGGCCGGGGCACCTCGACCTGGTGGAGCGCGCCGAGCGGGCCGTCGCCGAGGTGCCGGGGCTGGCGCTGGCCGGGGCCGCCCTGCACGGCGTCGGCGTGCCGGCGTGCATCGCGACGGCCACCGCGGCCGCGACCCGCGTCACCTCACACCTGGTGCGCTAGCAGCCGGTTTCGCCGCGGTGCCAAGATGGGGGCATGGCGCGGCTGAACTATCAGGAGCTCAACGACACCATCCGCTACACCGCCTGGTCGGTGTTCCGGGTCGAGCCCGGGCGGCTGCCCGAGGACCGCGGCCAGGCCGCGACGGAGACCACCGAGTACCTCGATGCCCTGGAGGGCAAGGGGGTCGTGGTGCGCGGCGTCTACGACGTCGCCGGGCTGCGCGCCGACGCCGACTACATGATCTGGTGGCACGCCGAGACCCCCGAGCAGGTGCAGGCCGCCTACACCGGGTTCCGCCGCACGCCGCTGGGCCGGGTGTCGACGCCGGTGTGGAGCCAGTTCGCGCTGCACCGCCCCGCCGAGTTCAACCGCAGCCACATCCCCGCGTTCCTGGCCGGGGAGGAGGCGCGGAAGTACGTCTGCGTGTACCCGTTCGTGCGCTCCTACGAGTGGTACCTGCTGCCGGACGCCGAGCGCCGCAAGATGCTCGCCGACCACGGCAAGGAGGCCCGGGACTACCCGGACGTCCGCGCCAACACCGTCGCGTCCTTCGCGCTGGGCGACTACGAGTGGATCCTCGCCTTCGAGGCCGACGAGCTGCACCGCATCGTCGACCTGATGCGTCACCTGCGCGGCACCGAGGCGCGGCGCCACGTGCGGGAGGAGATCCCGTTCTACACCGGCACCAGGGTCGTGCCCGCCGAGCTGATCCTGAACCTGCCGTAGGTGTTCGACGCGCTGTGGCGCGACCTGACCGGTGACGCGCCCGGCCCGGTCGAGTTCACCGGCGCGGAGGGCGTGCGGCCCGGGCCGTACCGGGTGGCGGCGGCCGCGTCGATGATCGTCGCCGCGGCGACCCTGGCCGCCGTGGTGTGGCGGGTGTGCGGCCGCTGGGTGTGGTGCCGGTGCTCGATCCGACGCACGTGATCGCGGGGCCGGTCGCGGGCCGCGTGCTGGCGTTCGGCGGACGTGGTGCGGGGGAGTTCCCGCGGTGGGTGAGCTGCGGGGGTGGCTCGTGCGCGGAATGGTTTAGCCGCGCCGGAAGAGCTTCCGGCGGGGGCGTCGCAGCGCGCCGCGGTCGGTGAGCCAGGCGGCGAAGTTCGCGGCGTCCTGGCGGTAGCCGGTGCCGTCGGTGCGCGGGGTGGCCTCGGCGTAGGCGTCGAACAGGGGGCGGAACCGGTCGCCGAGGGTGTGGCACAGGTCGGGCCGCAGGTTGGCGACGATGGAGCGGCGCTTGGCCCGCAGGGCGATCACTTCGGCGGCCACCCGCCCCGCGTCGAAACCTTGCGGGGGCTCGGCGCCGGCCAGCAGGGCGCGCAGCAACTCGGCCTGCCGGGCGGCCAGCTCCTCCCGGCTCACCGCCGCTCCCCGTGCGTCGGGCGCGCCGGCAGCGCACCGCCCACCTGCGCCCGGATCGCCCGCGGTGCAGCCTGGCGTGCCGGCTGCTCCCGGACCGCCGGCAGTCCGGCCTGGCGCGCCGGCCCTGCACCACCCAGCCGCTGCCGGATCGACTCCAGTTCCCCGGCCAGCTCGTCGTCCGGGGGATACGCTCCGTCGCGCTCCAGGAGGGCTCCCGGGGGCTCACTCCGGCGGCGCAGTTCGCCCAGCAGGTCCAGCACCTCGGGCAGCACGGGGTGCGTGTGCGTGTCGTGGTAGAGACCACCTACCTCGATGCCGCCCGCCACGTGCACGTACGCCACCCGCTCCAGCGGCACCTCCGCCAGGAACCCCACCGGGTCCGCGCCCAGGTTCCGCGCGTTCGCGTACAGGTTCGCCACGTCGACGATCAACCAGCACCCGGTCCGCGACACCAGCTCGGCCAGGAACGCGCCCTCGCTCAACTCCACGTCCGGCCACTCCAGCAGCGCGGCGATGTTCTCCAGCGCGAACGGCCGGCCCACGATCGACTGCGCCAGCCGCACGTTGTCCACCAGCACGTCGAGCGCCTCCCGCGTGCGGGGCAGCGGCACCAGGTGCCCCGCGTCCAGCCCGCCCGCGCGCACGAAGCACACGTGATCACTGGCCAGCGGCGCGTCCAGCTCGTCGGCGACCGCGGCCAGGTGCTCCACCCGCCGCGTGTCCAGCGGCTCCGCGCCGCCCAGTGACAGCGACACCGCGTGCGGCAACACCGGCAGGCCACGCTCGCGCAGCTCCACCAGCGACGCGGGCAGATTCCCCGGGTGCAGGTTCTCCGCGATCACCTCGACCCACTCCACACCCGGCAACCGGGCGATCGACAGGTCGATCTCGGGCCGCCACCCGATCCCCACGCCCAGCCGCTCAACCCCCACCGCAACCACCTCCGCAGCCGCCGCACCCGGAACCGTCCGCCCACTGGATGTCCGCGAGCCCGGCAGCACCACCGGGGCAATGGCAACGGCGGGAACGGCCAGCGCCCCGGCGCAGCCGCGGCAGGTGCGGCACCACGAGCCGGATGACGACCGGGATCAGCACCAGTCCGGCGTAGACCAGCAGGAAGACCGGCACCCCCCAGGCCCGCGAAGTCGGTCACGCCGACCGGGCCCAGCCGCTCAGCTACCACCGCCGCCCCCGCCCCAACCACCGCCACCGCCCCAGCCGACGCTGGGGGGCCGGCTCGGCGACGAGCGGCGCGTCGGGCTGCGGCTGCGGGTCGAGCAGCTCGTGCGGGGGCAGTTCGTGTGGGGGGGGCCG